>JAQGOX010000090.1 GCA_028293365.1 Verrucomicrobiales bacterium
TCGCGGGTTTCATCGCTTCCTCCCGCCGACGCGTGACTAGATGTTGAACGGACAATTCTCATCTTCGATACTTTTCAACCGAACAGAACCACCAGCCATCGCTGGTGGAACCACACGGCGAACACACAAAAAACACGCAGCAGACACGCAAAAATCCCCACGAAACACGCAAAACACGCAGAAAATTTTTAATATTTTTTGCCTTGATCCGCGAAATCCGTGGCATCCGTGGTTAAAATTCTCTTTGCTTTACCTAAGTGGATTTTCGCGCTCATCCCAATGTCACCCGGTAAAACTCGCCCGCGTATACGATTGTATACGAATTTATACGATTTTAACGGGTTAAGCACGGGGGGGGAGGGGTATCGCACTTCGTATTTCCCCCCGGCGAGGCAGCAACCATTTTCCACTCCTCCCTTGAATTTCCACCGCGCACTTGCGTCTGTATCAACAATACAATTGCTTTTTTAACCATCCATCTTCCAAATTCGAAACATGATACCCAAGAAGTTCGGTCCGAAACTCGTTCTTACCATTGCCACCGTTGCATCCGTGGCCACTCTTTTTGCCGCTGACGAACACAAAGAAGGCTACAAGGATACCCCTTTGATTCCGGGAACCCAGTGGCATGTCCATGATAGTGACCGGCCGGTTCCCCGCGTGGTGACTCCAGGCGCCAAATTCAGCCAGATGGCCGATGCTCCGTCCGACGCGGTGATCCTTTTCGATGGAAAAGACTTATCCAAATGGTCAGGGCGGAAGGGAGAGGCCGATTGGACGATCGAAGACGGTTATATGGAAGGAGTTGGCGGCAATATTCGCACCAAAGAAGAATTTGGTAACTTCCAACTCCATATCGAATGGGCCACTCCGGCCAAAGTCGAAAGCAAGAGCCAGGGACGCGGCAATAACGGTGTGTTGATTTTCGGCCATTACGAAATCCAGGTTCTCGATAGCTACAATAACCCCACCTACCCCGACGGCCAGGCCGGCGCAATCTATGGACAAAAGCCGCCGTTGGTGAATGCTTCGCGCGGCCCCGGCGAATGGCAAACCTACGATATCACCTTCGAAGCCCCCCAATTCGATGACGGCGGAAAGCTCACCAAAAAAGCGTTCGTCACGGTCATCCACAACGGTGTGGTTATCCACAACCATCAGGAAATTATCGGAGCGACTGCTCACAAGGCCGTAGGCACCTACGAAGGCGCTAAATCCAAGGGACCGATCGAACTTTACTACCACAATAACGCCGTGCGCTTCCGCAACATCTGGATCCGTAATCTCGGCGAATACGATAAGCCCTGAGCCGTTTGCTCGGATCCCGCTCCCAGAACGCGGAATCCAACTAGCGATCGACAGAGATTCAAGCGCCGGGCCCTGAGCGATTTCATTCGCCAGGGCCCGGTTTTCTATCCTGAGCAAACCACTTGATGGCGTTTGCCCCATTTTGCGCTACTATCAGGACGGCCCTGGTAGTGGGATTGGCTGACGCGACTCCACACACGCATCATTGCAGCGCTGAAACTATGTTCTTTCATGCAGACTCACTGGCAGAATCTACCGATGAGCAAGCTGGAAAAAACGATCACCCAAGTCGTCCAGGCATTACCCAATCTCGGACATTGGGGAACTGGCATTATTTATATCGCCATGGGATTATTAGCGGCGCTGACGGCTATCGGCTTCAAAAATCATTCTGCCGACATGCGCGGCTCGCTCCTCGCCATTAAGGATCTGCCATTTGGCGACTTCATCTTGATTGGTCTCCTCGTTTGTCTGACAGCGTTGACTCTCTGGAGAATTCTTCAAGCAGTGGTCGATTTGGAAGACCAGGGGAAAGGATGGAAAGGGTTGTGGCATCGGATGCAGTTTCTGGCTGGAGCAAGCGTTTATCTCGGGATATCGACCCTGATATTGAAAATATTATTGAACATTCCAGGCAGATCGATTGAGCAGGTGGCTCAGCGGGAAGCCTCCCAAATGAACACCCATCGGGAGGGATGGTTACTGGTGGTAGCGATTGGAGTCGGCATCGGCGGTTTCGCCGCGTTCCAGTTCTACCGATCCTTTCGAGGCGACTTTAGAAATAGGTTCCATTGGGAAAATATGAACGGCAGCCAAAAGAACTGGTGTTTCACGCTGGGCCGGGTTGGGTATGGCGCGCGTGGACTGATCCTCGGCATCATGTCTTATTTCTGCATCCGCTCCGGCATTGAAGTGAATTCGCATCTCGCTCACGGGCAGGCTGGAGTCATGCACGCCATGCTCAATAATCGCGTTGGAATCGCTACCTCCCTCGTAATCGGCATCGGCCTTATTGCATTTGGACTGTTTGAAACGACCATGGCGAAATACGGACGATTTCCTCACAAAAAAGTGAAAGAAAAAGTGCATGACGCAGTCAAACTTTAATTCTTAAAACCGAGTGGAACGCGGCAAAACCGATAATTACCAAATGAAGGTTCGCCGATGTGCCATGGCACAAGACCTGCCGGATCAGCGGAAATCGGGTTTCCCGACATCGGACGAAGCCATTTCATAAGAGGGACCCGTTAACTAAACAAAAATGGTTGTCCGCGCATCGGGTCTGCGTAAAATCATTTCATAATGAGCACTTTAGAGCCTTCATCGCCCAACGGCACGCCTCTGCCTCCAGCGTCGAGTACCGAAACTGATCTGCTTAAAGAAGTGCCCCTCTTTCAGCTCCTTGATGATAATGAGCGCGCGGAACTCGGAGCGCAGCTCGACCATGTCCATTTCGCGGCCGGAGAATCGATTTTCCATTACGGCGATCCGGGCGACGCGATTTATGTAATCACATCGGGCGAAGCGGAGGTTTTTTACAAAAACGACACGGGGGAACGCATCGTTCTGGAAGTGGTCACGCGCGGGGACTTTTTTGGCGAACTTTCAATGCTCGATAATGGTCCGCGCAGCGCCTCGGTGGTCTCTATCAAAGCAACCTCCGCCCTCCGCCTTGAGCGGAGTGACCTGGAAAAATTTCTGCGGATTCGCCCTCAGGCAGCGATGGATTTGCTCGCCGCGATGAGTCGCCGGGTGCGTGCGAACGTGGAGAGGCTCCGCCACACGGCGACACGGAACGTCAATGACGAGGCCGAAGACAAACGCACCTTGGTTCAGAAATCCGCAGACAGCATCGCGGAATTCTCCGGCAGCATTCCTTTCCTGCTGATTCACGTCGTTGCCTTTGGTCTTTGGGTCGGGGTGAACTGGATTCCGATTCCGGGACTCAAACCGTTTGACCCTTATCCATTCGGTTTTCTAACCCTCGCGGTTTCCCTTGAAGCTATTTTCCTTTCCGTCTTTGTCCTGCTCAGCCAGAACCGGCAGGCCGCCAAAGATCGAATCCACGCGGACATTGAGTATGACATTAATTTGAAGGCTGAACTTGAAATTGCACACCTCCACGAAAAAATTGACCGTCTTACTGGCGACGTCCTAACCCGGCTGGATCAGGTTCAGAAGTTCATGCCCAGAACTGCGGAACTTGAACTGGCTGAAACGGAAACGCGCCGACTTCGGAAGCTTACCAAGGAAAAGTAATGCTATTCTGGAGAGAGGTGCGGCAAGTTTCCCGCCGCAGCGGTTCAGTAGTAATCGTTCTCTGGATGCCGTTTACGGCGGGGGCGCTTTTTTAGGCGGGCCGCGGCGGATTGCCACTCGGTGATGACTTCCTGGGTTTCTCTCCATCGTTCGCGCATGAGTTGCAAATCGCTCGTCAGATTGCGCCGCATCTGGATGGTCATCGAGTCACGGTCGGAGCGTTGGGAGAAATTCCACGCCGGATCTTTGCGATGACTTGAGAGCTGGCGTTTAATTTCGCGCAACGAACTCTTCAATTGTGAGGTGATGCGTTGAAGCAGAGAGGCACTGGTGCGCTCTGTTGTGCCACTCTCCCCAATTTCGCAGAGCGTCAGGATAACTTCGAGTTGTTCCGCGTCGCCACTCTGGTAGGCGGCTTGGGCCTGGTGCCACCATTCGGCCTTTTGTGGGGTCATTTCCCGCTGGGTATCGGGATGCAGGCGGCGAACCAGGGAGCGATATAATTCCTTCAGGCGTGCGAACGGCTGGGGTGTTGAGCCAGTCTTGGAGTGGTGGCCAGCGTTGCCCGGCCCTTTTCCACGGGGGATGTCTTCAGACCCCGTCTCGTCGAAAAGCTGGTCAAAAAAATCTTCCGGTGGATCCTCCTCAGTATTGCGCCTTTCCGTTTCCGGGCCGGTCTCGCTATCGCGCGGCGGAGGGGCGGGTTCGGGGTTTTCACGGAGTTCAATCACACGTTTGTAGGCGTGGGCAAACGAGTCCGAACCGAAAATAACCTCGTCCTGAACCTCGTAGATGAGTTGTTCATCCAGAGCGATCTTGTGGGAAAGTTCTCGGATTTGCGTGAGCAGCGCGCCAAAGTTAGTGTTCAGCCAGCGCGTGAACTCCGGCAAATCGGTTTGGTGAAACTGCTCGACTTGCTTCCGCGACAGGTCGAGATCCCGCAGTGCGGTTTCATACTCTTTTTTGATTTTTCTGCGAACGTTTGTTCCATCCACTGCCACGAGCGCGCGGCAATCGTTCGCTGGAGGGGTATGGACTGGACGACGGGTTCTGGTCTGAGATTTTGGCACTCGGCGATTCATCTTTCGAGGCTCAACATAGACTTTTTCCCGGTGTTTTCCAGCGCAGCCTGTGCGACTCAAAAAAGCATGCATCCCCCTTGCCCAAAATTCGGCGTCATCGGATGCGCTGCGTCCCCGAGCAAGGTCGCCCGCCCGCGACTCCAAATGCGAACCCGGGGGGCCGGTCATAAATCGGGGTTTTGATGATCGAACCTGCATCCGTTGATTCGATCAGTTGACCCTCATCACTAACGCAGGGCAATCTCCACCATGAAACACCTTTCGTGCACGCTCTCACTCTTGCGGGACTCCGTTTTTTCCGAGTAAGCTCGATAATCGAACTGAAAGAACATACCTCCCAAAGCGTGCCTATTGATATAATCGCGGGCGTTATCGAAGGGTTCTACGGACAGCCGTGGTCTCAGTTGGAGCGTTTTCAATTGTTCGAATGGATGGTCGCATGGGGCCTGAACACTTATCTCTACGCTCCAAAAGATGACCTGAAGCATCGCGCGATTTGGCGGGAATCTTATTCAATCGACGAAGAACAAAAGCTGCGGGAACTAATTGAGGCGTGCAAAAAGCGGCATCTTCGATTCATCTACGCGATTAGTCCGGGCCTCGATATTAACTATTCCAGCCAGTCGGAACTTGACGCCCTGGTAAGGCGATTCGAACAATTGATCCGGCTTGGGTGCCGGCATTTCGCACTACTCTTCGATGATATTCCCGATCGGATGGAAGCTGCGGACCGGGATCGCTTTGGCTCCTTCGCCTCGGCGCAATGCCATATTGCCAACACGCTTTTTGCGTGGTGCCGAAAGCAACTGCCGAAGTCGCTCTTTTTTTTCTGTCCTACCCCTTATTGCGAACGAATGGAGAAGCAGCAATTAGGGGGGAAGGATTATTTGGCCACCATCGGACGAGAACTTATTCCGGAAATCGATGTGTTTTGGACGGGCCCGGAAATAATATCCCGGGAAATTACCGTGGCGCATATAGCAGAGTTGCAAAGTGTTTTGCGGCGGAAGCCGCTCATTTGGGATAATTTGCATGCGAACGATTACGATGGACGCCGCTTTTTCTGCGGGCCTTATGCCGGGCGCCCGCCGGAATTGCGAAACATGGTTCGCGGATTTTTGAGCAACCCGAATAACGAATTTCCCCTGAATTTTATTCCACTCCGAACTTTGGGACAATTCATTCGTTCCAACGGATCCTGGGATGCCCGCAACGCTTACCTTGCCGCAATGCGGGAATGGGCAGCTTCATTCGGCACCATTGGAACGCCCATACCAGAGGAAGATCTAATCCTCTTGGGCGATTGTTACTACCTGCCCCACGAAGACGGTCCGGAAGCGAACTTGCTTTATGAGAGCGCCAACACGGTGCTGCACAGTCCCGAACGCGGTGAGGACGCGCAGCTCAAAATCTTTCGGGAAAAAGCAATCCGGCTGCGCGCCTGTTGCGCAAAGCTAGCGGAATTGCGTGATCGCCCCCTGTTTTATGCGCTCAGTCGCCGAATCTGGGAATTACGCGAGGAATTGGATTTGTTGATCCAATTCACGGCACCGGACCGGGAAACGCAGAGCCAAAAGGTCGTACAAGTTATCAATTCGCATTTGCCCGGCACTTATCGCGGCGGGATGGTGTCGCGATTGCAACGTTTATTATTGCAACGCCCGGATGGAACCTTTACTTCGGCATCCAAACCATGAACGACTGCACGATCCGGCCAGCACGTCCCGGCGATGAACCGGGCGCGTATCATGTCTGCCTCAAAACCGGAGACTTTGGTGCGGATGGAGAGCCGTTTTATCGTGACGATCCCGATGCGTTAGGAAGGATTTTCGTCGGACCGTATTTGGCCTATGAGCCGGATTTAAGCCTGATTCTTGAAGACGACGAAGGAGTGTGCGGTTACGCGCTGGGCGCGTTCGATTCGCGAACTTTTTT
>JAQGOX010000093.1 GCA_028293365.1 Verrucomicrobiales bacterium
GCCCGAAGAGGTTCAGAGCGCGATGCAAGCCCTGTTGATGCCGCTCGGGCGCGAATTGAGGGCTTCGCTTGATTTCTTCGAGCATCAACAGGATAAGACTGTGAACCAGGTTTTCGTTTCTGGCGGATCGGCCCGCTCACCGTTCATCATCGAAAGTTTGCAATCAGAATTGATGATTCAGTGCAAGAGTTGGAACCCGGTAAGTTCTCTCGCACTTGAGTTGTCTCCGCAGCAAATCGGAGAAATTGAACAAATCGCCCCGCAATTGGCAGTCGCCGTCGGCGGGGCAATGGCAGCGTTCTAGTATGCCGATTAAAATCAATCTATTAGCGGACCAGATTGCGGCTGAGGAATTGCGCCGCAAGGATCCGGTTAAGCGGGCGATCCTTGTAAGTGTCTTGCTCGTTATCCTCATTCTATTTTATAGTCTGATGCTGCAGCTCAAAATGGCGGTAGCTCGTTCCGAGGTGGGCAGGTATGAAAACCGGCTGAACGCGGTCGAGGAAACTTCCAAACAAGTTAAAGCTGATCGACTGCTTGAGAATGACATTGAGCGGAAAATCGAAGCGCTGGATCGTTATTCGTCGAATCGTTTTCTCTGGGGTTCCACTTTGGATTCTTTGCAAAGGACGATGGTTCCGAACATCCGATTAACGGAAATCCTGGCAGACCAGAAATATACCCAGATGGAATCCAAGAAATTCCTCACAACGAATGTTACGGTGTCCATAGCGCGCCCCGCCAAGCGATTCGGGTTGTTCCAGGTTCCAGTGAACGAAGCAGTGGTGATGACCGCGATCAGTAACCAACTCAAACAGATCGTCAAAAAATATCCGTTTACCACCAACCAGATTGAATATTCCACGAAGATCGCGCTGAGCGCGACCAACGCCGCGGGTACTGAGTTTACCGCAAAAGTGGAATTTACTCTTCCTTTAGTTGCTCGCGAGAATATCAGTTTGCAGATAATGGGGCGCGATTATGCGCCGGGTCCGGGAGCGCTGGATGATTTCACGCGGAAAATTGCATCGCATCCCTACTTTCGCGAATGGCTTCGCGAGGGCGAAGGCGGAGGGATCAATACGTTGGAACGGCCTCCGCAGGCTCGCGTCGATCCAGGAGAGCTGGGGGAAGCGAGACCTTTTGTGCCTTTCACGATCGAATGTGTATTTCGGGATCGAGTTGTTGCAAATGAATAAGCTCTCCAAAGAAAAGCGGGACAAATTGTTAATGGTGGGCGTGGCCACACTCATGATTGTCGCGCTCTGGTGGAATTTTGTGATCGGCTCCCAGAGTGAAAAACTCGCCGGTTACAATCGAACGATTGCCGCGTTGCGGGACAAGGTGGACAAAGCTGAACGGCTTTCCCGTCTTGAGACAGTCATTGGACAGAATTTACAGGCGTCGCGAAAGCTTCTCGATTCAAAACAGGAATCAATGGCCCCGGCTGCCGGGCAGCGCTACTGGCTGTTAAAGCTGATCGATCAATTCAAGAAAAATTACGCAATGGATTTGCTGGCAATCAGCCAGCCTGTGGAAGAGGAACTGGGCGTCGTTCCTAAATATCCATTTAAGGCCGCAATTTTCGGTGTAAAAGCCAGCGCCCAATATCATGAATTTGGGCGTTTCGTGGCCGACTTTGAAAATGCATTTCCCTACCTCGCAATTCGCAATATTAAACTTGAACCCGAAGGCGATGCTGGCGGAACTAGAAACGCTCCAGTTTCCGGCACGCCCGCTGCTACATCCCCAACTGCGACCGACTCAGGAAGTGAGCGGTTGAATATCGAATTTAGAATTGTGACACTCATTAAACCAACAACTTCCTGACGTTGCATGATACTTCCCACAAAAATGATGCAACACGCTGCAGGTTCGAGTGCCAGAGCCGCAATTCTGGGTGCCAGCCTGTTTGCTGCCAGTGCCAATGGTGCGGCCGCTACGCCCGCTGGCGCCGCTGCCACTGGCGCTTCGGTTTCCCCGGCTAAGAACACTTCCGCATCGGCGCTTTCAGAAAGTGTCTCGTCCAATCTGACGAACAACCGTCCCAAATCGGTATTCTCTGCGCAGGGCAAAGACACGCACGATCCGTTTTTTCCCGGTTCAGTTCGGTTCCAGGAGAAGATTGCCAGCGCGTTCGGGGTGAATGCGGCGACAAACCTGCCGCCAGCCGATGTAATCACGCTTCTTGCGGAGGGATTCCAGGGAGTTTTCAGAACAGAACTCGATCGACTCGCGCTGGTAAATAACAGCATTCTGGAACGTGGAAAAAACTCGGAAATTCTAATAGGACCGGTTGGTAATCAACAACGAATCAAAGTTCATTGTTTGGATATTACCCGAAATTCAATTGTTATCACGGTTCCGGGTCATGCCGAGCCCGTGGTGCTCACCCTCAAATTTAAAGGGATAGGCCGCTAAACTTGAAAACCGCTTTCGATAACCAAGCCAGCCGACAGTCCAAAGACCTCGGGAAATTATGAGGACTAAACTCACAGTGTTACTAATCGTATTCCAGTTATGGGGCTGGAATCTCTCCGCACAAACCAACGCACTGCCGCTGCTGAAAAATCCTCCGGCGACCAATGACGTTTTGCGTTCGATTATCTTTGATGACGAAGTGCCGCTCGTGGACGTCATACGCAGCCTCGCGCAGGAGGCGCATCTGAACTTTCAATTTAGTGAACAGCTCGCGCCGGAAGGGAAGCCCGGTCCCATTCTGAGCGCGCCAGCGGGACCAACCCGCTACGAACAAGTCTCGGCAGCCGGCGCCCTGGAGCGGGTTCTCGCCCGTCATAACCTCATTCTGGGAAAATCATCGGAGTCAGGTACACTGACAATTGCTACCAAAGAATCCAAAGAAGTTCCTCCCGGCAATATTACCGCGACGACGGCGACTGTTGATCCCGCTGATATCGAATCACTGTTCGATCCTAATAAAGAAGTGCCATTGCTTGTAGCTATCCAGGCCCTCGGCAAGATGGCCAAGCTAAACATTTTGATCGACCCAAAAATTAAAACGGGCGGTTTTCGTACTGTGGGCACCAACGTGGTGGAACTCCCCGCGGTTGCTACAAATACAGTTAGCCTGAGCAGTTACGGAGGAGTTTCCGCCCAGCAGATGCTCGAGGCTGTGTTGAATAATTTTGGTCTTACGCTAATCACGGACCCAAAAACGAAGTTCTCCCAGGTGACGTTTCGAGATCCTCAAGCCAAAGAGCCGATGTTCACTTACGTTATGCAGCTTCGTTACAGCAGCACGACGAATTTGACTACTCTGATTCAAATGACCTATCCAACTGTGCGTGTGAGTTCAGACGCACGAACTGCGCAATTGGTAATCCTCGCCACCCAGCGCGATTACGAGTCAATTACAAATCTGGTCGCTTCACTCGATACGCCCACAAAGCAGGTTCTGATAGAAGCGCGCTTCCTCGAAACGTTACAGAATCCAAAATCAGTCAAAGGAATTGATTGGACCGATACCATGCAGGCCCAGCATTTCACCTTTGGCAACGGTACCGTGAGCGGTCAGAAACAGACGACGACTACAACGACTACCCCGGGCACACCCACCACCGTGACCCTTCCAAGCGGCCGCACCGTGACAACATCACGCCCGTCAAGTTCCCAGCAGGTTGATGTAAATCAACAAACCGCGACACTTGGGAAGGGCATCAGCCTCGATACGGTAAAAGGTTTCAATCCGGCCACGGCATTTCTGAATGCGGACGGAGTTAATGCAGCTTTATCGTTTCTCAATACCGAGGCTGACTCGCGAACACTCGCCACGCCGCGTGCTGTGACCCTGGACAACCAGGAGACTCGGTTGGAGGTAACGCGTGCAATTCCTATTTTCGATGCCAGCACAGCCATTGGCCAGGCGGGAAGCCCGAATGTCTCAAGCTCAAAACCAAACTATACAAACATTGGCACCATCCTCGTCGTGACTCCGCGCATTTCGGGTACCAACGTAGGTATGAAACTGCGTCCGGAAATCTCCCGGGTCGAGGACATACCGTCCCGTAAGATTATCAACGGACAAGTCAACGAAGCGGATATTTTCGCCTCAAGCAAAATCGAGACCCATGTGATCGTGCCGAGCGGAAACACACTGGTGATGGGGGGATTGATCAGTGATTCGACCCTGAAATCCTACACCAAAGTTCCTTTGCTCGGAGATATTCCACTACTTGGTTGGGCATTCCGCCACGAGAGCAAGGAGCGGAGCAAGGCGAATCTTATCATCTTCCTAACGCCAACGATTATAGAGAGTGAGGATTTTCAACCCACCCGGACCCAATTTCTTAACACATCCTTGCCGACTGTTCCGGAGGAAGATGTATCCTACCTTGATCGAGGCAAACCCAAAAACTGGGGCAAAAAGACCAAGGCTGACGAGGACGTCGGCGACCCCGCCGCGACCCCTTAATAGACTAATCCAATGCTCTCACCTGTTACAATGGCTGCGGAGAAAATCATACGCGGGCGCTGGACCGCGCAAATCTTCTGTTTCCTGCTGACCTTCTGTGCTTGCGAATCCGTTTTCGGGCAAGCCATTGTAAAAACGATTGGCGGTGCGTTCGCGGGTTATGTGGACGGTGATAATAATTCATCTCAGTTCAACAATCCCGCTGGCTGCGCTGTGGATCGCAATGGAAACCTCTACATTGCAGATTTAAACAACAATGTTGTGCGGTTGCTTCGGACCTCCGACGATCTCGTGAGCACGTTTATTCCGCCGCTCAACAGGGCGAACCCCTTGAGCCAGCCGGTAGCCGTCGCGGTCGATTCGGTTACAAATATTTACGTGGTAAATCAGGGTAATGGAACCGTTCTACGCTTCGATCGTTTTGGAAACACCACGGCTACTGTAGCGAGCCAACTCCTGCAGCCAACGGCGGTTGGAGTTGGTTCGGATTTTAGTGTTTACGTCACTGAGCTTAATGGACGGGTTCTTCGTTATACCACGAATTCTTCGGGCTCCTATAATCCGGCAATAGAGCTGTTTCGTGTGTCTGACTTAGGCACGCAACTTCGAGGGGTGGCCGTTCTGAATTCCGGCCAGGTGATCGTAACTGATTCCGGTTGGAATGTGATTCGTTTGTATCAGCCGCAGGTAGGGTTGAGCATCCTCTCTGGTATTGCGAATCGAAATGGAGACTTCGCCGATGGCGCCCGCGGGATTGCTCGTTTTAACCAGCCCTGGCAGGTGGCCCGCGTTGGGACAAACGGCACGGTAGCCGTAGCCGATCGTTTTAATCATCGCGTTCGAGCTGTTGCCTGCGATGGCACCACCACAACCTTGTATGGAATCGACCCGGCACTTTGGGAAACCGCTCCTGATCCTGACTCGGGTATTTATCCTGGATGGGCGGATGGAAGTACTCAATTCGCGGAAGCGCGCGAACCAGTCGGCGTTGCCGTTTCGGAAGGCCTGATCCTTTATACAACCGAAGCATATTACCACCTTGCACGATCGGTTACCGGTCTCAGTTACCCTGCCGGTGATTGCGGTTCAGGAAATGGTGGCACGAACGTGATCCCTTCAAGCGTTCCGATTCCAGTGCTGAATCCCAATTCGGGCTTTTTTCCAAATGGTGTGACTATTACGGTAACAGCGTCGAATACTCTCGCCGGTTTCGGCCCGGATGCTGAAATATTTTATACGCTGGACGGAACTGAACCGACTCGGTCGAGCTTGCCGGTTCAGATTAGCGGGGGCGTCGGGACCATTTTTATCCCGGGTCCAATTGATTTGAGCCAGATTCGGGTCAAAGTATTTATAGGGGCAGCCAGCAGCCCGACTACTCCAGGCCAACCGACGAAAATACCAGTTCCGGTAATCACACCAGGAAGCGGCTATTTTCCAATGGGAACCAAAATCACTGTCACTGCTTCGAATTCACCGTCTGGTTTTGTGGCAGGCACCCAATTGTTTTACACCACGGACGGTTCAGACCCAACGACCAATAGTCCAAGCGTCCTTTTGAATCCTGATGGTACGGGTACGATTATTTGGCATAACGCTCTCGCAGACCTAAGTTCATTGCGCATTAAGGCGTTCGACGGCCCGAATCAAGGGCCAACTATAAGCGGTGGTACATTTGTCAGCAGCACTGCAAGTGTTCTTGGCGAAGTCGGAATCGCGGGCGGGTTGGGGAATGGCCAAATTCTTGCTGGGATCGGTTCCTCAAACGTGATTGCTGTCGTTGCCAATATGAAATCCGGGGTTCCATTGCGTTCCCTGCAGTTCGTAGCCGAAGTGGTGCCCATTGGTTCTGCTCCGGCTGCAACGCCTCCTTACGGACTGCATGCATTGCTGATTTCAACAAATGATTTCATTCAGGTCAGGTCGGCAACTTTAGCCCCGGCTACGGCAATTGCAGGAAACATTGGCTCTACAAACCGAATTGCGATTGCTTATTTTGGGACGAACTCATTTCTCGTCCAGAATTCGGCCGTTGTTTCGATGCTTGCTCTGCAAGTTCCCCCGAATGCTTCCGAAGGAGATGAATATGAAATCCGGATCAGCCAGATTTCAGGCACGACAGATGGGGTGCAGAACCGGGTTGCACTTTCGAGCATGCCTGTCCGTCGTATTCATATTCAGAATCTAAGTTATCTTGTAGGAGATTCCGCTTCCGGCTTTTGGTATAACGCGGGAGATTTTGGTGACGAATTTTTAGATAACAGCGATGTCAATAACGCGTTGTTTGCTTCCCTCGGCTTGCGCGTTCCTTACAGCGGCAGCGATGTCTTCAATGCGATGGATGCGTTTCCGGCGCCTCGGACGGATGGTCCTCCAACGGCTCGCGCGGGTGGCGATAATCAGATTCGTTTTTTGGACTGGCAGACCATCCTGAACCGCTCGCTTGGGTTTGACCAAAATAACTGGCGCCGTCAATGGTCCGCAGGCGGAGTGCGCATCGCGGCTCCAACCGTCATTTCCGGAACTCCGTTGGTGGCTGCCGAGTCGCTTGCGATGAGTGGCTCCGGAACTGTGTGGAACAAGGATGCGATATTAACCGCTGGAACCGTGGCGAATGTTGCGCAGGGAAATGTCGCGCACGTGCCGATATATCTAGCCAGCAAGGCCAACGTCTCCGTGGTCGGGTTGCAATTCCTGGCTTACGTTGACGGATCACCGGCCGTGCCAAATGTTCAGTTTACTCCAGCCTCTGGAATGCCCGCACCCGATATTTCCGGGAATAGCGTGCCTGGCGCCGGGGTGATTGGCTCAGGCCTTTATTGCGCCTGGTCGATCGACAGTTTTGTGACTGAGCCTGCGGCAACCACGCTGCTCGGCTATTTGGATTTCCAAATCCCGCTTAATGCCGGCAACAGCCAGTCCTATACGATTCGTTTTGGCAATGCAGACGGCGCCGGGAGCGAAGAGCAAGCATTCAACTTTGAAACCATCCGAGGAGCAGCCTGGGTCAATTCACCGGCTCTGATTCAGGCGGATACGATTTCAGACGAATGGAAAATCCAATTCTTTGGAAGCACGGCTAATCCGGCGGCGGCTTCCACGGCAGATCCAGATGGAGACGGGTTGACGAATTACCAGGAGTATTTAGCGGGCACGAATCCGGCTGGTTTCGACTGGAACTGCCAGGTTTCTGGAGATTCCTTCAGGGTCCGCTATTTCGCGAATGCTGGCACGATTTGCACTGTCGAACGCAGTTCCGATCTCGAGCACTGGCAGGTGGTCGCCACAGTTTCGGGGGATAACGCATTGCACGAATATGCTGAGCAAAGCGCCGCGCATGAATTTCAATATTACCGTGTTAAAGTTGCACCTTAAATCTGCTCGTTATTTTCGCCTCGCTCTGTCGCGTGTTGGGTTACTCGCGCTGATGCTCGGCGGTTTTGCGCGTCCCATTCAGGCTCAATCGGTCGATATCATTTTGAGCACGAATCTCTTCGAGCCGAGTTCGATTTCCATCGATCAGGGAGGCAGCTATTACATCGCGGATAGCGCTAACAATCGAATCGTAAAATTCGACATCACCACTCGTAATTCAACGGCTTTTTCCGGTTTCGGAGGCCCGGCCAATTTCGGCGCCATCGACGGCGGCCGCCAGGAGGCTCGTTTTTTTGATCCGGAAGGAATCGTTGCACTCACCAATGGGTTTGTGGTGGCGGACACCGGCAATCATTTAATTCGTTTCGTCGGTACAAATGGCGATGTGCAAACCATCGCAGGCGATGTTGCTTTGGCCCAGGCGTCGATCGATTCCGGATTGCCGCCTGATACCTATGGGTTTAGAGACGGTGTGGGTGCTGCCGCGCAATTCAATTCCCCCACGGCGGTAGCCTGGGATGGAAATGATACGATTTACATCGCGGACACGCAGAACGACGCAGTTCGAAAGTTGAGGTTATCGGACCGCACGGTCTCCACGGCCGCAACTGGCTTCTCCAGCCCAAACGGCATTGCGGTGGGACATGATGGGCGGATTTACGTTTCAGATACCGGGAACAACGCCATTAAGATTATCGAAACCAATGGCAGCGTGACACTTTTGGCGGGTGGAAACAGCCGTTTTGCCAGCGGCTACGCAGACAACCAGAATGGAACTCGGGCTCTTTTTGCGGCACCGCGCGGACTTTTCTTCGTGGACAGCAATTTCCAGTTGTTGGTGGCGGATTCCGGTAACGCTGTAATTCGACGAGTTAGCGACACCCGTCAAACGGTTCGTGGGGTGGATACACTTGTGGGTTCCAGCGGCGGCCTGCAAAACCCTGTTGCGCTGGCTCGGGACGACGATGGGAGCATCATTATCGTCGATCGCGCCGCCAATGCGATCGAAGCCTTTCGAGGTGCCGGTTTGCAATTGCAAGTTTCAAGTCCGCAAATCGGCTCGGTTACTCTGACGAATGACCCGGTCTGCGCTCTAAACAATCCCGCTGGCACTCTTTTTGCAGAGATGACGGAGTCCATCACAAACAGTATTTATAACAACGATTTGACGATTGCGATCCAGCCCGAGCATGTCGGTGGCATCGACCTGGGAATCCAAACGTATTATACTATCGGTCCGACCGATCCTTTGAATCCCATTCCGGATCCGACTAGTTCTGACGCAAGTCCGCCAAAATTTTTCGACTGCCAGATTGGCTTGCCCGAGACGATCTTGTTCCCGGTTCGGCCTGATATGACGATCAAAGCGGTTAGCACACGTGTTGACCGGCGACCGAGCCCTGTTATCACTGCGCGAATTCGCTTTCAGGTGGCCAATCCGCGAGTGATTGGGGATAGTGCTTCGGCGTTCAACTTGGAGAGCAGTACCACAAATGCAGTGATTTGGTATACTTTCGGTCTCAAAGAAAATGAAGTTCCCGACCCCACAAATGCGTCTCCTTCCATTCGTTACAGCGGCAAGCCGGTTAAT
>JAQGOX010000139.1 GCA_028293365.1 Verrucomicrobiales bacterium
TGCGCCTGGTTACAGATGACTCCAAGGACCCCATTCCAAAATCCTAATTGCAGCCAATTAGATCGGTCAAACAATTATAACGCGCGGACGCAGTCGCCGCCCGTTTCAGCACCTCCCGCAGGTCAGATTGATGCTGCTCTGGAGTCGATGCCATGCTATAAAACCCAGAAAAAAAAACATGATCGACTTTTTTTCCGACGACATGCGACGCGATCCTTTCGCCGCGTACGATCAAATGCGACGCCACTCTCCAACCTTCCATGTGCCGCCGCCATTCGATGCGTGGTTGGTCTTTGATTATGATGGGGTGAAGCGCGTGTTGAGTGACCATGACGCGTTCAGCTCTTGCGTCCCAGCACCTCGAAACTGGTTTATCTTTTTCGATCCGCCGCGTCACAGCAAACTTCGGGCTCTGATTTCAAAAGCATTCACCCCAAGGATGATTTCAAACCTTGAACCGCGAATTCGCAGCTTGTCGCGTCAGTTTCTCAACAAGTTCATTGAGAGTGGCAAGGTCGATTTGGCAGAGAACTATTCCGTACCTTTACCGATGATGGTCATTGCGGAAATGATCGGCATTCCCAGCGCTGATTGGTCGCGTTTCAAATTTTGGAGCGATCAGATTCTGCTTCTCAGCCACACTCGCTCGGGTACAGAAAAGGCCGCGCAGGCCATAGCAGGATTTCGAGAAGTAACCGTCGAAATGAGTGCCTATCTTGAGTCAATGATCAAAGAACGACGGGCCGAATCCAGAGATGACCTCCTTTGCCGCCTCATCGAAGCTGAAGTCGATGGCGAACATTTGACTCAGGAGGAAATACTCGGTTTCTTTCAACTCCTGGTTGTCGGCGGCCAGGAAACCACCACAAACCTGATCAACAATGCGATCCTTTGCTTCGTCGAAAATCGCGACCAACTCGCCCGGCTGAAAGCGTCTCCGGAGTTACTTCCATCTGCCATCGAAGAAGTCCTGCGTTATCGTTCACCTTTGCAATGGATGATGCGCACTCCCAGGCGAGAAGTGGCGGTGAACGGACAGACTATTCCCCCAGGAAAACTCGTTCTTCCCATGATTGGCTCCGCGAACCGCGATATGAAACAGTTTCCCGACGCTGATAAATTCGATATCGCCCGCGAGCCAAACCAGCATATCGCTTTTGGGCAGGGAATCCATTTTTGCCTGGGCGCCGCCCTTGCCCGGATGGAGGCGCGAATTGCACTGTCGGATATTCTGGTCCATTTGAAGAACTTCGATCGGATTGGAACCGAACCATGGAAACCGCGCGATGCTTTGCAGGTTCATGGTCCAGCTCACCTGGAGATGCGATTCGAACCGGCGGCCAGATTGGCCGGATGATTTTGCGAAATCAGGTCATCGCATCGCCTCCCAAAATCCTGGCCCGTTACCGATGCAACCGCTTTACAATATGCGCTATGATCAATTTGCTCGTTTCCGCAGCCGTCATGCCGGAATTGTTAATGACCGTGGCGCCCAAAGGGACCATTAAAGGGGCGGCGGCGCGCTGGCTATCGCGCTGGTCACGCGCGGCCAGATTTTCATTTACACCTTCGGCTTCGCGGCGGGCCGACCGTTCCTTGATACAGGCATCCAGGTAAAATTTAAAATCAGTTTCCGGAAATACGTTTGAACCGATGTCCCGCCCCTCCATAACGAGGTTGCCGAACCTGGTGCACTCGCGCTGCTTCTTCTTCATCCAGTCGCGCACATACGGAACTGCAGCCACATGCGGGACCGCCGCACTGGTCTCCGCAGTGCGAATCTCTTTCTCGGGATAGTAGTCGTCAACCAGCAAACGCACCTGGCCATTCACGCAATCAAGTGTGGTTTTCCATTTTCGGCAAAGGGCCGAGACTTCTTTCTCTGAATGGATATCGATCCGTTTTTGGCCGCAGTACCAGGCGAGCGTGCGGTACATCGCTCCCGTGTCCACGTAAATAAACTCAAGTGCCTTGGCAATTAGTTTCGAGTTCGTGCTCTTGCCGCTGGCACTAGTGCCGTCAATGGCGATGACTACAGGTGAATTCATTTATTGCGCAAAAAGGTCGGCTATATTGAGCGACGCGCCGCTGTTCGAGTCAATGATCTTCGCGCCCAGGCCATGGGGAGCTGGAGTCGCAAGTTTTTGAAAAAAATCGGGAAATGTCTTTTTCACACAGGCTGGATTGCGAATACGGATTCCCTGGGTTACCAGCCCCAGCGTTGCAAAACACATCGCCATACGATGATCGTGATAGGTCTCGATTTCCGCTCCGTGTAGCGCGGCGGGCGTTACGCGCAGCGTTTCTCCGATCTCAATTGCACAGATTCCAGGCTCGGAACATTTGTTCAGTTCGTTTTTGAGTGCATGCACGCGTTCTGTTTCCTGCACCCGTAATCGACCGAGCTCGTTAAAATCCACCGGCGCATCCGCGAATGGCGCCAACACGATCGCCGTCATGATACTATCACCCAAGTCGCTCTCTCTGGAAATGTTCGACTTCAGAGGCAGGTAACCAGGAAAGCGGGCATCCACTTGCCACTTTGATAGTGGCCACTCCCGAACCGAAACGTCCGCTTTACCGAATCTTCGTTCCAACAACCATCTGGCCGCCCAAAAATAGCTTCCACTGGAGGCATCAGGTTCGATCTCAAACCTTCCACCCTCTTTTGGAAAAGTCGCTGCCAGTTCGCGCGTCATTTCAAAATAGGGCGATTCTTCGCTATTATTTCCCGTGAGCGCAATTTGCCAGCCTCCGATTCGGGCGCTCAAGGCTAGAGCGGAAGCAAACTGCGAACTCTCGTCAATGCTGACCTGACAACTACCAGGCTTGGGGCCCTCCCCGTGAATCAGCGCCGGCAACTTATCATTTGGCGAATCGACGCGATATCCTAGCTGGCGCAAAGCTTCAAAGAGGGCTCTCTGGGGCCGCTCGCGCATGCGCGGAACGCCATCGAGCCTGTAAATGCCATTGCCGAGGCAAACGAACGCGGCCAGAAAGCGGGCCGCAGTGCCGGCATTTCCTACGAACAAATCCAGAGGTTCGCCGCTCGTGCCACCGCGAGGAACCTGACCGCCACAGCCGGTGATTTTAATCGAGCGATTGCTCGCTTCAGCAGCATCCTGCTCGATGGTGATTTCAAATCCGAGCTTGCGGAGGCATTCCACCATGACCTGTGTGTCCTCGCTCCAGAGAGCCCCTTTTAAGGTCGTAATACCACGCGCGAGCGCAGCAAGAATCAATGCTCTGTTCGTGATACTTTTTGAACCGGGGACGCTTACAGCCGCGCACACGGAAGCGGTCAATGGAAGAATTTCGATGAGATACGGCAATGCCATGATGCAAGACTATTCGGGAGAAGTTGAGACTACCTGGGCGGACCACTTGTCGCGGCGTTCTTTTGCATTCATGAAAAACTCCTGAATCGCCTTCTCGTCCGGCGTCTCAAGCGCAAGTTGGAATTCCTGCAAATCCTCGATAAAAACACCCAGCACACGCGCCAGGCTTTTCCGATTTGCCATCGAAATATCGCGCCACATCTCCGGCGATCCTGCCGCTATGCGCGTACTGTCACGAAATCCATTCGCGCAGAGCATCGCCTGCTCCTTCGCATGAGCCGGACTTAAAACGTAGTTTGCCAGTTCCGCAGCCACCACATGGGGCAAATGACTCGATCGGCTCACGAATTCGTCATGTAAATCCGGTGTCAACGTAAGTAGTCGGCACCCAATCTTTTTCCAAAAGTTATGAACCGTGTCTGTAGTCGTGCGCCCCGTCTTCGATGTGGGCGTTATGACACAAACAGCATTTTTGAATAGATCCGCACGGGCCGCAGTTACCCCACTTTTCTCTGAACCAGCCATTGGATGACTGCCCAAAAAGAAAGCTCCAGTTTTCGCAAAAAGAGGTTCCAAGTCGCGAACCACCGATCCTTTTACGCTTCCGACATCTGTAACGATAGTCCCTTTGCTAACATGCGGAGCGAGGTCCGCAGCAAGTTCCGACATTTGCCCCAGTGGTGTGCAAAAAATAATGAGACTGGCACCTTCAGCAGCGGCAGCCAATGAAGTGGTGGCTGAATCAACTACACCGTACTTGAGACATTCGGCCACGCTCGATTCCCGACGGACAAAGCCGGTCACATGCGAGGCGAGGCCGGCCGCTTTAATCGCCAACCCAAGCGAGCCACCCAGCAAGCCGACACCGATAAGCGTGATTTTTTGACCAGCCATGTCGAACAATTAAACCCGTCGAAAAAAATGAAAGCAAGCGCGAGACGCAAGTCAATTGCTAGAAGTCACCAAAGCCTGTCAACAAAGTCAGATCTACATCCTGTGTTACCCGTGGCGATCCCCACCTTTGGACGGAAATGCCTCCAATGAAACAAAAACGCCACTGCTGCTCTTCGCAAAACGCTTGCACCTCGACGGCGGCACGAAGCACGCCAGGAAGGTGAATCATGACCGCGACGCCTTCATAAATAAAGCTTGTTGTTCGACGAGTCCCGACCAATCGGAGCGTTCACGCCAGGTTTCGACTCCGCTCAGCGACTGTAATATCCGCAACCCATCCGCATTGGACATAACGGACAGCTCTTGCGCTCGAACTGTCTCGAGAGCCTCGTGGGTTTCACGGTATTGTTCGCGCCAAACGGCGAGCTGTTCGGAAGACATCGATTGCATTTCAAAAAATATTCCAGCACCGGGCATCAATTCGATCAAAACTTGAAAGCCTCCGGAGACCCTGGTTTTCTTTTTAAAGAAAACTGTTCTAATGCTTCGGACGCAGTAAAATCGCCTTCTTATCCGTCCCATCGACCTCAACGCTGTGCGTTTCGATCGAAGGATCGTCCTTCAGCGCATTATGAATAATCCGCCGGTCGAATGCGTTCAACGGTTCGAGTTCCACCACATCACCCCAGCGACGCACTTTCTCCGCCGCATCTTTGGCCTTTTTCACCAGTGCTTCGCGGGCTTGCGAGCGATAATTTCCTACATCGACCGTGACCTTCGGCGCGGTTTGATCACGTCGAAAAATGATCCGATTTGTGATGTATTGCAACTCGCTGAGAGTCTGGCCCTGCCGTCCAATCAATCGACCCGGATCATCCGTCTGCACTTCGAGCAGCAAACCATCCTCCATGGTCTGCTCATTGATTGTGGTTTCGAACCCGAGATGCTTCAGGAGTTCATGTAGTATCGATTTTGATTCGTTAGCCATAGTCCTGATAGTTCGAACTGGAAATTATTTTGCTTTGCGAGGTGGCCGCGCAGCCTGCGGCAAGACCACAACGGCCTCCGTGGGCTTGTCCTTGGTCAGCTTCATTTGCAGGATAGATAGCAAATTCTGCACCGTCCAGTAAAGGGTTAAGCCCGCCGAAAACTTATAGAGGAATACCACCATCATCAACGGCATGTACTTCATCATCTTCTGTTGCACGGGATCCATACCCGGAGAAGGCGGCGTCATATGCGCCTGCCAAATTTGAGTCGCCCCCATGATCAATGGAAGAGGGTTCACAGGGAAGTTGAGGCCCGGAATATAAAAAATCGTGTCGGGCTGTGACAGATCAGATGCCCAGAGCAAATGCGCGCCACGCAGTTCGATGGCGCTGCGCAACATTTGATAGAACCCAATAAAGACCGGGATCTGCAGCAACATCGGCAAACAACCGCCCAATGGGCTGACCTTGTTTTCCTTCATGAACTCCATCACCTTGGCGTTCATTTTCTGCGGCTCCTCCTTGTACTTCGCCTGAATCGCCTTAATCTGCGGTTGCAGCGCGGCCATCCGCTTCATGGATCGAGTGCTCGCCCGGGTCAACGGCCAGAAGATAGTTTTGATGATAACGGTGATTGCGATAATCGCCAGGCCGTAGGGCAATCCAATCGCATGCAAAGCATTCATCGAAAGCAACAGCGCCTTTGAGAAAAACCCGAAAAACCCGTTAAAACCCATCACCTTGTCGAAGTCATCCCCGACGCGCGAAAGGATTTTATACTCCTTCGGTCCCGCAAAGATCTCAAAATGCTGTTCGACGGCTTGTTTCGCCGGAATCAAAGCCGGTGGCATGAGGAAGGCGGCTTGAAAGCCAAACGGCCGCGTATAAGCATGAGGATCCGCGGCAAGTTCAGCCAGGCTGGGTGCCGGGAGATCGATGCGATGCGCTACAACCTGATTTACTGGATTGGTCGACCCGGTAATGATGGTGAAGAACTGATTGTTAACGGCTCCCCAGAAAACGTTGCTCGCTCCCGCCACGTACTCAGTTCGGGGAGTTCCTGAAAACCAAAGGAAACCTTTGTTCGCAAACCAGTTCTCAGCGATCTGCTCGGTTTTGGTTCCGTTGTACCATTCGAAGCCGAGATGGAGGCTCTCATCTTTTTGCCCCATCGGAGTGGCGGTACCAATTATCAATTCGCGAGTCGGCAAATGGACCGGTTGCAGCGAACGATTCTCAAATCGAACCGAAGCGTTGATCAGGTAATTGGTTTCGAACCGAAAGTCTTTGATGATCGTCAGCCCGTTCGTAAGCGCCTTTTCAGCACGAAGGCCTGTGGCCGTTTTTGTTAACTGATAATTACCATCCCCTTCAATATCTTCTCCGCCCACGAGAGCAAGAACCGGCAATGGTGCATGTCGATTCAGCGTCGCCAGGGAATTATTGACGTTTGTCTCGTCTTTCCGTCCGACGAATTGCATGTA
>JAQGOX010000141.1 GCA_028293365.1 Verrucomicrobiales bacterium
AAGTTATCGCCTACCTGAATGCAGAGAATGCTTACATGGAAGCCATCCTCGCGCCCACGAAACCCCTGCAGGAAAAACTATACCAGGAAATGCTTGGTCATTTGAAAGAAACCGATACATCGGCACCTGTCCGCCGCGGGGAGTGGCTTTATTATTCGCGTACCGAGCAAGGAAAGAATTACGCAATCCATTGCCGAAAGCACGGGAACCTTCATAGCCAGGAAGAGATCATTCTCGATGTAAACCAGCTCGCTGCCGGTCACAAGTTTTTCAACGTTGGCCTCGCATTGCCTTCCGATGATAACTCGCTTCTGGCCTTCACGACGGACACCACAGGCTATCGCCAGTATACGCTTGAAATTAAGGACCTTCGCACCGGAAAATTGCTGCCCCAGAAATTTGAACGTGTCGACGGAGTGGTTTGGGCGCCGGATAATAAAACACTCTTTTTCGTGACCGAAGACGAAGTGACCAAACGATCTGATTCGGTTCACCGGCATGTGCTCGGCACTGCCAAAACCGACCGAATCTATTTCGAGCCGGACGAACTGTTCGACGTTGAAATCAATCGCTCGTTGGATCGAATGTTTTTGTTTATCGGTTCCGAGAGCAAGTTAAGCACGGAATTCCGTTTCCTGCCCCTCGAAAAACCCACGAGCGGGTTGCAATTGGTCCAGCCGCGTACGCCCGACCATAAGTACTTCGTCGGGCACCGCCGGGGATTGCTTTACATCCGCACAAATGACAAAGCCAAGAATTACAGGGTTATGACCGTTGCTGTGGAAAGTCCCGCGCAGAAGAATTGGAAAGAATACCTCGCACACGACCCCTCGATCAAAATCGAAGATCTAGAACTTTTTTCAGACCACGATGTGATTTCTGAGCGTGTTCACGGCCTCAATCGCATCCGGATTGTAGACCTGAAATCCAACACCTCGCATTCAATTGAGTTGCCAGAACCGACCTACCTGCTCGGAACGGATGCAAACCCGGAATTCGCAACAAACATCGTTCGCTTTCACTATCAATCGCTGGTCACTCCAAATTCCATTTTCGATTACGACATTAACACACACGAGCGCAGACTGGTCAAGCAAACAGAAGTGCTTCACTTCGATTCGCGTCAGTATCAATCGGAGCGCATTTTCGCAACCGCGTCGGATGGAACAAAAATCCCTTGTTCAATTGTTTATAAAAAAGGAATGAAGCGCGATGGCTCAAATCCACTCTTCCTTAATGCCTACGGTTCCTATGGCATCTCCATGGAGCCCTATTTTTCGTATTCCCGGCTCGCACTCCTCGACCGGGGAATGATTTATGTGATCGCTCACATTCGCGGCGGCGGCGAAATGGGCGAGATTTGGCGCGACCAGGGACGCATGAAGGAAAAGATGAATACCTTCACCGATTTCAATACGTGCGCGGAATATTTGATTCGGGAAAAATATACATCTGCCGATCGTCTCGTAATTGAAGGAGGCAGCGCGGGCGGATTGCTCATGGGAGCCGTCGTCAATTTGCGACCTGATCTTTTCAAAGCCGTGATCGCAAAAGTTCCATTCGTCGATGTCCTGAATACAATGCTCGACCCAACATTGCCATTGACCACGAGCGAATATATCGAGTGGGGCAATCCAAATATCAAAGACGAATACCAATACATTCGGGCCTACTCACCTTATGACAACGTGCGCGCGCAGAATTACCCCGCCATGCTAGTGCGGGTCTCGCTCAACGATAGTCAGGTTCCTTATTGGGAAGGCGCGAAATGGGTTGCGAAACTTCGGACGGTCAAAACAGGCTCAAATCCCCTGCTACTAAAAACGAACATGGGAGCCGGGCACGGAGGGGCTTCCGGGCGTTATGATGCACTCCATGAAACCGCCTTCGACTATGCTTTTTTCCTCGCGCAACTTGGAATGGCCACGCCCTGAAAGAATCCAAATTATTCACGGGAGCAAAAACCTGACACTGAAACAATTCGCTTAACAGGCTTGCCAATGGGCCATGATTGAACTCCGGTTTTGAACGTGAGTGCCAAATATCTGCCCCGTCAGTATTTTCGATTTGAACTGCCGATTTTAGTCTGATTTGTTACACGACACTATTCATAATAACCAGTCCAAATGAACCGGGATGAACTAAAGACGAAAGCGATCAACGCAGCATTCCAGATGCTCCAGAGCAAGGGTTACATTAGCGCGGTAGACGTGTTGATGGCGATGGGGAAGCTCTCCCGCGACGATCATGATAGATGGCGTGTGCGTCAGGTACCCTATCTGGAAAGAGTGATCCGTGGGAATCTGGCTCAATTCGAAGTTTTACTGCGGGCGGTGCGCACTTATTCTCGAGATCAACTGCACCTTAAGCCAAGCCGGACTGTTTATACTTCATGGGGAAAGGGACCGCGCCAGCCGCTCCGTTTCACAAGATCAGGAATTCCATATCTTGAGGAGATGTATTCAACACACTTTGTCGGCGCCGCCCCGGCCAGGACCATCCCAATCACGAGCCCTCCTGTGCCGGAAGTCAGCAAGAATCCCAAGCCGACTCCAGTTATTTCCGAACCCGGTGCAACGAACGACTTATGACCGAAGAGCAACGATTTATCGAAAAGCTGCAGCGGATTGAGGCACTCTTTGCTGGAGCCGCCACGCCGGGAGAAAAGGAAGCGGCCGCGCACGCGCGGGACCGCATTCGTGCTCGTCTGCATGAGCAACAAAAGACCGATCCTCCGATCGAATACTCTTTTAAATTACGGGACCGCTGGTCGCACAAATTAATGATCTCACTCTTGCGCCGTTACCAGATTCGGCCTTATCGCTACGCCGGCCAGCGGTACACCACAATCATGGCCTGCGTGCCCAGTCGCTTCGTTAATGAAATACTTTGGCCGGAATTCCAACAATTGAATCAGACATTGGCTGCATTTCTCAACGAGGTTACTGACCGAGTAATCGCTCAGGGGATCGACGCGGATACTGCCGAGGTCGAAATGGCGCCGAAACCCCTGCCCAGCACCCCGGTCGCAACGGTCGATCTCGAGGGAAGTTGAACCAATATTCGAATAGTTTTGTCTATTTGCTTTGTTCAGGTGTTTGCCAGATCATAATAGGAAATTCGCAAAAAATGGCGATGGCGTTCAACTCAGTGACACGACCTGACTCGCTGGCGCCGTGAAAACGATTGACGCCAGGCGGCTCCAAAAACGATAAAAGACTTATGGGACAATTGGACAATCAGATTGCGGTGGTTACTGGAGCCGGACGAGGTATTGGGCGCGCGATCGCGCTCAAATTCGCTTCCGAAGGCGCTGATATCGTTTGCGTTTCGCGCACACAAACAAATTCAGACAAAGTCGCCGAAGAAATTCGCGCGCTCGGACGCCGCGCCTGGGCAAAATCAGTTGACGTCGCTGATTCGGCCGCGGTTGCAACTGCGGGAGCCGCAATTCTCGAAGAGACAGGCAAAATCGATATCCTCGTAAACAACGCCGGAATTACCAGGGACGGCTTGCTGATGCGCATGTCCGAAGAAGATTGGGATGCGGTGCTCAATACAAATTTAAAAGGTGCCTTTTCCTTTACGAAAGCCTTCAGTCGCGCATTCCTTAAACAACGTTCCGGCCGAATCATCAATCTATCGTCCGTGATCGGTTTGATTGGCAACGCGGGCCAATGCAACTACGCGGCGAGCAAAGCTGGCCTGATCGGGTTTACCAAGTCGATTGCGCGCGAATTCGCTTCACGCGGCGTCACCGCCAACGCGATCGCACCCGGTTTTATTGAAACGGATATGACCTCTGTCCTCACTGAGGAAATGAAAACTGAATTGCTCAAACGTATTCCTCTGAACTTTCTCGGGAAGGCTGAGGACATCGCCAGCGCAGCACTTTACCTGGCAAGTCCTGGCGCACGATACGTCACCGGACAAGTGCTTACAGTCGATGGCGGAATGGTGATGTAACCGGTTTTTCGATCCGATTTTTC
>JAQGOX010000181.1 GCA_028293365.1 Verrucomicrobiales bacterium
AGGCGCGGCTGGAACCCTTTGTGGAAGTACCGCAGTGAATCGCCATCTCCGAGAGGAGTGGCGATAAAAACAAAAATGGTCGGGACGGTGAGATTTGAACTCACGACCTTCTGAACCCCATTCAGACGCGCTACCAAGCTACGCTACGCCCCGACCGGATCACTCCAGCAAGCCGGAGTGCTGTAATAGTATGGGCCGTCCGCTTTAATTCAACCCCTTTTTCAAAAGTTCACCATAAATCAGCCTGGGAATCTTTTCGGGAGACCCATGACCTAACCGGACGTGATGGAGCAGGGGATCGACTGCATAAATAAAGCCTCCGACGGTACGCGTTCTGCGAACCGCAGCCGCAGCCAATAACCTACCCAGGTAAAAACCTATCCGGTTGAGCTCTCTGACTCTTGCGAAAAACCTTCAAGCAAACCCGCTGGCAGTTTCCAAAAAATTTCAATACTATCCCACTTCGATCAAATTTTCCGTATGAAGATTGTCCATCCCGGCGGTCATCTGGACCAAATGCTGCGTCAAACCCGTCAGCACCATGTCCAGCTCAGCTCCATGGCAGACGCTAAAGCCGGTACACTCATAACAGTCTCATCAGTATTGATCACATTATCCGCCCCCCATGTTTTGGATCCCGCGTTAAAATGGCCCGTAATCCTTCTTTCGGTGGGATGCCTCACGACGATCGTCCTTGCGATCTATACCGTAATGCCAAAATTAAGCCGTGACCGAAAGTCAGATGCGCCTCCCGAGCTGCAGAGTTCCACATTCAATTTGCTCTTTTTTGGTAATTTTACGCGGCTCGATTATTCGCAATTCGAAAAAGCGATGGAAGAGATGATGAACGATCCCTCGCGGACCTATGAAATGCAAGTTCGCGAGGTTTACACCCTTGGGCAGTATCTCGCGAGTCGCAAATATCGCACCCTCCGCTGGGCCTACATCGCCTTCATCCTTGGATTTTTTGTAAGCGCCGCGACATTACTTTTCAGTCTGCGCCACAACTAACCGCCGTTTTGTGCGCGGCCCCGAAGGGGAGGCCTGCCATTTGCACCCGATCGCGTTTCGGTTTAGGTTGGATCCGCGGTGAAAACACAGATTACAGTTTTCTCCATGGTTGTTCTGCTTCTTGGGGGTTGCGGAAGCAAAATCGATCCCATGGACCGGGTTCTAACTGAGCTTTCTGACCTGCACGGAACCTGGGCGACCGGCTCGTTCCCACACCTCCACCTGGCCGCGAATGCAACGACGGACCAGGTGGTATCCAGTGTTTTTCAAAGCACTCCGCTGGATCTGGGACCAGTCACGGAACACAGGATATTGGAAGTTCGACACCTGGTGCTTCGAGGGGACCGATCTGGCGTGTACACCGCCGCCCTGGTTGATACAGATTTCGGCGTAAAGATCGTTCTGATGAAATACGCTGGCCCCACCGTTGGCTGGTGGAGCCACGTTTACGATGCTTAACCGAAAGGATCGCACTCGAATCCATTAGTTAAATACCTCACGCATTCCCCCCGAAGGAGCAGTGATCATCCAAATCCAGCAGATCAAACCACGTATTGATGTCTTCACGGGTTTTACTGAACTTTCCAAGGATTTCCGCGAAGTGCATTAACGTCTCTTCGTCGCTGTCCGGTGTTCGGCGTTCATGGTACGCGCTCCAGGCCGCGATCTCCCATGGCTGATGCGGATGCTATGCATTCGCGTTGATCCAGCCCAGCATCTCACTGTCACTCCCTCCTTTTGCGATCTCCGCTTTTAACGCCTCGAACTCGATCCCGGTAAAATTAAGGAAATGACGATCCATTCCTACACCGGCGAATGTGAATTGCCCGAGCTTGCCCGCGATTGCTGCCCGGCCCTTGTCGAGAATGCGCGGCAGCAGTACATATCCGCCCAGGCGCACGCGTGGGCTGCGTGGTGGACGTTGCGTCAAATCAGGAGTGGAATTGGGTTTGCTCATAATAATAACAGTTGTGATCAGTTCGATTATTCGTGTCCGCCCGAAACCAACAACGTTTCGCCAGTAATCCAAGACGCGTCGGATGAAGCCAGAAATGTTACAGCGGTGGCAATGTCCTCCGGTTGTCCAATCCGCCCCAATGGCGCGCGCGCCTCGTACTGTTTGCGCATATCGCTTTCCGTGATGCCGGCCGTGTGCGTGCCTTCAGTTTCCACCATGCCGGGCCGCACTGCGTTCACCCGAATCTTGCGCGCCCCAAGCTCCTTCGCCAATGAACCGGTAATCGTATCCACCGCTCCCTTCGTCGCACTGTAAACCGAACCGTTCGGCGGTCTCATGGTGCTGACCACGGAACTGATATTAACCACGCTTCCTCCCTCAGCACTAAAATATTTCAACGCCTCCTGTGTGGTTAGGAGAAGTCCGAGCACATTCAAATCGAATTGTTTGTGGAAGTGTTCTTCCGTGATCTCTTCGAGAGCGGCGAATTCGTAGATGCCCGCATTATTCACCAGCACATCAAGCCGCCCGAAAGCGGTCTTCGTCTCCGCGAACAGCCGTTGGATGTCTGCTTTCTTGGCGACATCCGCTTGCACTGCCACTGCTTTTCCGCCCCCCGCCTTAATTTCGCTCACCACCTTTTCCGCCCCCGCTTTGCTTGAAGCGTAATTAACCACTACAGCCGCTCCTTCCCCCGCGAGGTGCTTCGCTATCGAAGCGCCGATTCCTTTCGAAGCGCCGGTAACCACCGCGACTTTGCCATCCAGTTTTTTAGTAATGTTGCTGCTCATATGCTTTAGTTTTCTTGTTTCGTTGGTTCAATTGTAACTGCTTGAGTGACAATTAAAGTTAAAAATTATTTCCCCTTTACCTCGCGAACGACCTCCGCGAGGCTGATCCCTGCAAGACTTTCTTCCATCGCCTTTTGAGTTTTCTGCAGAGCCTTGTCAAGCGCGGCCTTTATGTTGCAGCTCACCAGACAAGCTTTTTGTTCGGAATAGTGGTGGATGCAAAATGCCTTCGGTGCACCCACCGCCCGGTAAACTTCAAGTAACGAAATATCATTTCCCTCTCTCGAAAGCCAGCAGGCACCAGCCTTTCCAGTACTGGTCTCCACCAAACCCGCTTTGGACAACTTTGCAACTACCCGCCGGACAAAGCTAGGGCTGGTATTCACGCTGCGAGCCAGATCAGTTGAAGTAGTTTCCTTGTCAGAACGGCACGCGAGCCCGGCCATAATATGAACCGCGATCGAAAATTGAGTGTTAACCGCCATAACTGTTACTAACATAGTAACAGAAAGGAGGAGCGCAAGTTTTTTTACCGACTTAACGCTTTTTGATGATTCCACGCAATGTCGCGGATTCTGCGGAAACCGGAAATCCTTCACCGAGGCCTCTTCTAATCGGCGTGCGTTCGAGGATTTCTCAAAAATCAAAGGTTCGAAACCCATTTCTTTTAAGAAAATCATTAAAGCGATAAGCCAACCTGCCGATCTAGTAGCAAGGTGCGTCTTTATCCAGGGCCCATGTTGACCAAAATTGTGCGGCCAATGTCGCGGATGACATTTCCTGGTTCCGATGACACAGGTGTTAGGAAAGACTCGTGGCGCAATTCCCATTCGATTTGGGGCGCTGTTGCAATTTGGTTGGTTTCTGTAATCGCCGCGATGAGCTATCTGGCCAAATTCTCCACCACACCTGGGAGCAGCTCGCCAACTCCGTCCGTTTGGCCTTCTGATAGCCAGATTCCGTTCAGTCGTAAAAAACCGATGCTAATCCTGTTCGCGCACCCGCATTGTTCTTGTACTCGTGCCAGTCTAGACGAGTTCGAATTGCTTGTTGCGAGATGTGAGGGGCAATTCAGTGCACACGTTGTGTTTGTTCGATGTGCGGGGATGTCGAAAGAATGGACGAAGACTGAGTTATGGCGGCATGCTTTAACAATACCAGGAGTTAAAATTCACGTGGATGAGGGTGGTGTGGAAGCTCGGCGATTCGGTTCGCTTACTTCGGGTCAAACTGTTTTGTATAATCAAAAACGCCAATTGATTTTCAATGGCGGGATAACTCCGTCGAGGGGCCATTCAGGGGATAATCCTGGATTCACTGCAATTATAGACTCGTTGCGGCATTCCACGCCGGCCCGTAACAACACGGCTGTTTTTGGTTGCCCACTATTCGATAGCGAAGGATCGACGCAAAGCGGAGCGACTGCCTGCAAGCTCAAGTGAATAATGGAAGTCGCACTTTCTAAAAAACGTCGCTCCAGGCATCAGCCCGAATATCAGTCTCCGCACAGTGTCCGGGAGAATGACGGATTCGATCCGATCGCTCGGCGAACGACGGCCCTCTTCGAGGAGAGCCAATACAACATCCACGTGCGCGCGGACCACCTGTTCGCTTATTTGATGACACTCCAGTGGTTCTTTGGGATTGGAGTCGCCCTGTGGATTTCACCGCGAACCTGGATTGGCGGTTCCAGTCACATTCATTTTCATGTCATTGCCGCGATTTTTTTGGGTGGCATGCTTGCAAGTTTGCCAATTTATCTGGCCATCAAACAACCTGGCCAGCCGTTGACTCGCCACGTTATTGCAATCGCTCAAATGTTGACCTCGGCCCTGCTCATTCACCTGACGGGCGGCCGCATCGAGACCCATTTTCACGTGTTTGGATCACTTGCATTTTTTGCGTTTTACCGCGACTGGCGGGTGCTGCTCACGGCAACGATCATTGTTGCGCTCGATCATATGTTGCGAGGCATCTTCTGGCCACAGTCGGTGTTTGGAGTGCTTACCAGCAGCCCCTGGCGCTGGATTGAGCATGCCGGCTGGGTCGTTTTTGAAGATACTTTTTTATTCATTTCGATTCGGCAAAGCTTGAGCGAAATGTTCGAGGTCGCCGAACGCCGCTCCAAACTTGAAGCCGTCAATACTGAGATCGAGCGGAAGGTAGCTGACCGCACCGGTGAATTGAGGACAGCGCACCAAAACCTCCAGGTTAGCGAACAACGGTTCCGCATGTTAAGTGCCTCAGCTCCGATCGGTATTTTTGAAACCGACGCAGTCGGAAAAGCTCTTTTCACTAATCCGTACTGGCAGAAAATCGCTGGTTTATCTCTGTCCCAGAGCCTCGATGAAGGTTGGCAAAGCGCTCTGCACCCGGACGATTCGGGCACTATCATCAATGAATGGAAAACTGCCGCAAATGATGGACTCGACTTCAGTCGCGAATTCCGCTTCCGCACCCCTGACGGTGAGACGCGTTGGGTCGATGCGCGCACGACGACGATTCGTTCCGAAAAAGGCGAAATTGCTGGATACGTCGGAACCGTACAGGACATAACTAAACGAAAGGAAGCGGAGGCCGAATTGGAAAAAGTTCACCGGCTTCTTTTGGAAGCTTCACACCAGGCAGGCATGGAGGAAGTAGCAACCGCGGTCCTGCACAACGTCGGGAATGTACTTAGTAGCATAAACGTCTCCTCAACGCTCGTGGCCGACAATTTGAAAAAGTCGAAGGCCGGCAATCTTTTAAAAATCGTTGAGCTTTTGAGTGCGCATGAATCCGATTTACCATCGTTCCTCTCAACCGATTCCAAAGGGAAACGATTGCCCGCTTATCTGGCGCAGCTTGCGGAGCATTTGCTCCATGAGCAGACGGTGATGCTGGCTGAAATGACCCAATTGCAAAGCAACATTGAGCACATCAAGGATATTGTTTCGGTGCAGCAGGGGCATTCCAAAGTGTCGGGCCTCGTTGAAACTCTTCAATTAAGGGATCTGATAGAAGACGCTCTTAAAATGAACTTAAACGCCCTGATGGGTAGCGATATAGAAATAATTCGCGAATTCGACAGGGTCGGGCCCGTGACTGTGCAAAAACACAAGGTTCTCCAGATCCTGGTCAATTTAATCCGCAATGCCAAATACGCCTGCGCCGTTTCAGGATCGATCAAAAGGCAGATAAGAATCAATCTGTGCAATGGCGACGGAAGGGTCAGAATTTCTGTTGGCGACAATGGGGTTGGGATCCCGAAAGAGAATCTTGCGCGGATTTTTTCTCACGGGTTCACGACAAAGAAAGACGGACACGGATTCGGTCTGCACAGTGGTTCCCGGGCCGCCAGAGAGTTGGGGGGGTCTCTCACTGTTCGTAGCGATGGGCCGGG
>JAQGOX010000224.1 GCA_028293365.1 Verrucomicrobiales bacterium
GATTCGGTGTAATGTTGAGTCCGGTCCCGACTCGCGCCGGTCCGTCAATGACCACTCCGGCACGCGACGTGCAAAGAAAAACGGAGGCGTTCTCCGCCGGCGCACCGTCGGGCAACAAAACAATACCCTCAATCGGTCCAGCCTTTCGTAATTTGAATGTTATCGTTTGGTTTCCATCTTTTCGAAAATATTCCGGTGAGACTGCCGGCCGATAGCCTGGCGTCTCGATCTGAAGCTGAAATTTTGGGTGATTCGAATCGGCGCGAACTGAAAAACTGAAGGTTCCGTTTTTTCCAATGGTTCGAAAGTCGAAAGGGAAAGCCGCGTCGGCCTCGATATCGCTTTGAAGCACGTTGAACGCGTCAATTGGTTTTCCGCTTTCCGCGTCAGACACAGTACCTTGAATGCGAATCATATCCTGGTCCAGGTGTTCGCGAGTCAGTGTGATCAAATGTTCTGATCCGTCTGCCGGTAATGGTATTGCGTAAGCCCGGTTGAACTCTTCCGCCTGAAACGAATACAGCAATGGTTCTGTCGGAGCGGAATTCCATTCAAATCGCCCACTTGCGTCGGTGGTTGTTGACCATTCAATTTTATTTCGGCCCCGCGACGTTTCGACAAACGCTCCGGCGATGGCGTTGCCCTCTTCATCCGAGACTCGACCCCGAATCACTTTGCCCGGGCCGAGTTGGAATCGAAGCGCAGCAACCGATGCAGTCGATTGCACTGTTTGTACCGCGGCAGCGTAGGCTTCAGCCTCGGCAACCAGAGTTACTTCTCCCGGCTTCAGGTGCAGCAACTCAAAATTCCCCATTTTATCAGTAACGGTTGATCTTCCAGTATCCGAATGAATGAAAACCTCGCGAATTCTCGCGGACTCAATCGGATTTCCGCCAATGTCAGTGACAGTTCCTTTGAAATCGATTCCGGAGGAAAGAGTGATGGTAAAATGATTCGCCTGCGCAGAGGAGGGATGAAGCACGACGCTGGATTTTGCAAACAGCGGATGTGTTACATCAATATCAAGATTTTGCAGATCCTGTGGGACCATGTTACAGGACCAGCGGCCATCCTCGTCCGTTCGGGTGTTCGTGTCCGGACCGAATCCGATGTGATCCGCAGTAACGTAACTTCCGTTTCTACAGTGAAATGACAGAGTAGCGCCGGATATCGGTTTTGAAAATTCATCAATCACAAGCCCTCCGACAGTCGTGGCTTTCTCCAACTTCATTGTATACTCTGCCGGCATATCCACGCCGAATCCCCAGGTCGCGACCCTGGGAACATGGCCCGCCGCGCTGATAAACATATTCAAGCCTCGAAAAGGTTTTCTTATCCCTTCAACCGGAATAATCCCGTCGGCTCCAGCCAAACCTTTACTCGTTTCTCCTCGCCCGTCCTGTCGAATGTAGAAAAGGTGCGCTTTGGCGCGCGATAATGGCTTTCCGGTTTCAGTTTCAATAACCTGAACCAGCATCTGCGAAGGGGCAGGTGAGCTCGATGCATCGGTAACCACATCCTGCTTGTTCAGAACGGGCGCCGCGGAAACGGTTGGGGAATTGGTTTCGACCTTCGCGACTATTCGAGTCGATGCACTGCCTGAAAGGGAACGGCTTCCGATCAAGCCACCCAGTAGTGCCAAAACCATTCCAGCGATCATCGGTTTTGTTTTCAGAAACCTTAAAATTCTTTCCATGGAGAAAGCAGTGGTTTCGCGCGTCACTTCTGTCATTGCCGCCGAGACGACTTTTGTTGCCAGGATGGAAGGTGCAGTCAGAACGGCTCCAGCCGTCAAGGCCGTCGCGAGCGTTGAAGCGGTCGACTTAACGCCACGCTTCGATAAAAGGAGACGCAACTTTTCGAGAGAGCGCTCGAGTCTCATCCGCGCTGCGTTCTCCGTTAATCCAAGAGCGAGCCCAACTTCTTTGAGAGTTCGCCCTTCAAAATATCGCAATACCACGGCGGTCCGATCTTTTTCGGCCAATTCATGCATGACATTATCGAGCTCAGGCCGCACTTCCTGCCAGAGCGTATCGAGAGGATCAGGCTCAAGGATTTTACTCATAGTGAATGATTCCTGTTCGCGCCGTTGCCGCCGTTGCTCTGAACGCCGAACATTTGCCGTCATGCGTCGAACACAGGTGTACAGCCATCCGGAGAGGGCTGGATGAGCAACGAGACGATTGGCCTGGCGGGCAAGCTCTACAAAGACCGCCTGCGTTATATCTTCCGCCCGGGACACATCACCCAGCGATTCCCGAAGTGCGGCCGAATGGACGAGATTGATATGACGCTCGACCAGTTCCTGAAATGCGTATTGTGAACCGCCTTGAGCGTAACGTTCCAAAAGTTGGTTGTTCGTTTGCATCTTCGTTCAATCAAGTAATGTGCGCGGAGCCCGAAAACCGCACGAAGTTTTTGCCCGCCCCGTCTGAAAATGCCCCCGGAGCGCGGGTCTGTGACCCGCAGCCACAACCGTCAGGCTCAAAACCAGCATTGGAACCAGAGTCGGAAACGGTTGCTAAATCTTAAATCCGTCTTCTTATTGCCTCAAAAGTCGGCGAAACCCGAAATGCCCATTGAATCAGCGGATTACTGTACGCGTCCAAATCCGATCTGATTATCTTTTCGTTGCGGCATGACTCAATGTGAATTTCTGCCTGCCACATCGAACGAAATGAAATCGCTGTCGGCGACTAATCGAGCCATATCCGAATTGACACCGAAAATCACAAAATGCTCGTTAAATTAGCGTTGTACCGCCCAGTGCATTAGGGCCCTCCTCTTCGGGTTCGCCGATCAGGAGCAAATTCTCCATTTCTGGAGTCGGCAGTGTCTGCACGTCGCG
>JAQGOX010000236.1 GCA_028293365.1 Verrucomicrobiales bacterium
CGGACTCGATTGATATATGTCATTCACTTGTTTTTAGCTTTGTTACCTTAGTTACATCCTCTTGTCAACCTATGTTCGCGAGGGACGGGTCAAATTGCCTCGGCCGAAACGTGCCGCTGCTTAAACACTCTGGCCGGCCCCTCGTCGCACCGACTTAACGCTCAAGTTCCGTTCCGACCATCGGCTTGTGACTCCGGATAAATGAAACCGATCGGTCCGTTGAACAAGTCCGAGATTTGTCTCGCCGTTTTCCAGGAATATATCAGCGTTGTGGCACAACCAGAGACCGAACCAAATAAGATCACATGCTACCATCGCTAAAAATATCCCCGGCAATTGGAGCGCTCCAGATTGCCCTCGGCTTTTGTTTCATGACCGCAGCCAGTCAAGCTAATGACTGGCCACAGTGGCGGGGACCCCAACGAAATGGAGTCTCGCAGGAAGCGGGCCTGCTCAAGGAATGGCCCAAAGAGGGGCCGTCGTTGCGTTGGAATTTGAATGATATCGGTAGCGTTGAACAAGAAGACGGGCGAGGTGCTTTGGAAATGCCCGCTTCCCGAAGCTGATGCCGCCGCGTTTGCGTCGGTCATCATTGTTGAAACCGCAGGAGTGAAACAGTACGTGCAACTCCTGGAAAAGGGATTGGTTGGAGTAGACGCAAAAACAGGCAAATTTCTTTGGCGTTACACGAAAGCGGTCAGCAAATATGGAGCAAACATTCCCACACCCGTCGGCAGCGACAATTACATTTATGCCGGCTCGGCCGGGACTGGCGGGGGCGTTGTGAAACTAACAGCCACGGATGGCAAGATCCAGGCTGAGGAGGTTTATTTCGAATCGAAACTGCCCACCGCAATCGGGGGCGCATTGAAAGTGGGAAATTTCCTCTACGGCACCACTGGCCAGGCCCTCTTGTGCATCGATTTCGCGACCGGCACAGTGAAATGGGAGGATCGCGCGATTGGCGCCGCATCACTTTGCTTCGCCGATGGCCATCTCTACCTTCACGGCGAAAACGGAGCGGTCGCGCTGGTTGAAGCGTCTCCCGAAACCTATCGCGAAGAAGGCCGCTTCACTCCTGTGAATCTTCCGAGCCGGTCCAACGGAATGGAGAAACTATGTTCACGGCATGATTATTTTGCGCAAGCGAGTGCCACTGACTCCAGCCAAAGTCGCGCGCTGTTACAGTCTGGAAAAAGCCTGCCCGCGTTGACTGAGGCGGATGAGTCTGAGGTGGCAAAAGCCCTGCGGTGCGTCCGTGCCCGCCGTAAGTGAAGGTTGCCCTCGACACGAATGTGGTCGTAAGCGCCTGTTTTGGCGTGGCACTCCTTTCGCGTGTCTCTCAGCCTGGACACGGGGCGACATGATGGCGTTTGTCAGCCCGCAATTGGTTTCCGAATATTTCGAAACATTCGAAGAGCTAGTGGTGCGTTATGCAGATCGCCGACCCGCAGACTGGCCCGATGTTCTTTCCCATTCCGCCGAAATGGTCTTCGCATTGGATCGCGCCCGGGGCGCGACGAATTTTCGAGACGAATGAAGGTGAAGTGCGTCTCGATGTAAATTTAAAACCAGGTAGCTCACCGCTCGCAACCGTACTGAGTCCGGCTGGAAAACCCGTGACCGGAGCTGATGTGGGCCTCTTGGTAACAGGAGCTGGATTGCGTCTTGCGCCCGGCAGGTTTTTAAGAAACTCAGGAGACGGCAGATCTCTACTAAAGACCGATCAAGAAGGGCGATTCCGGTTTACGATCGAGGATAAAATCCGGCAGGTGGTGGTGGCCTCTGAACAAGGATACACGGCAGTTCCACCGGAGAGTCTTCGTGTCGAATTGCCTTCGGGCATGAAGATAAAAGGGATGTGGAAATTAAATCGGGTGAGACCACTCAGATCACTCTATGAAGCGCCGGATTTCCAGTTCGGGATCGTTTGATTTCCCAAACAATCAACGACGGCTCGACTGAAAGGAATTTGCAAGGTATTGCGGTGGCACGTTGGTTCTTCGAACAGTTCTCCCAGCGAGAAGATGCGCTCCGAGGTTAACCACTGAATACTCGAAATACGCGGAATCGGATGGGGAAGAAACGTAAGAATTACTCCTGAATCGAAACCGCGCCAATGAATTGGAGTAAGTGTTCCATCCTTACGAATTAAAACGTCCTCCCCGAAGTATATCTCTAAGCTGGCTGCCAAACCGTTGACATCCATGTGAATACGGCGGGAGGATACGCGCCACACTTTGAATAGAAGTAGCTTGTTGTAACGCTCGTTGGAACTGCCCAGCGGCCAGTTCCCTACCTTGGATTCCGGAAGCGGTGTGCCACGGGAGGTGCTTGTTAAAAGCCAAAACATTCTTGAGAGTTTGAGTTCTGGCCCGCCAACGCTGGGGGATGAAGGCTGAGTCGTGTGAGAGATTGTCAATGTTGTTACTTTCCATCTCTTTCGATTCTCACATTGCTGCGGGTTAGTGCTCGGCGCACAGTCCCGCGCTCCGTCTCCGATTCCGGAAGAGGTGGCTTATTCCAATCTGCTTTCAAGATGATTCTAATTCGATTGTCTTTTGGTCCTCAGGCTTCGTTGCTCATTCGTTGCAGATCGCTTTGGATATGCGCCTCATTCGCGTCTCGCCTGAGGCCCAAAATCCTGCGCGCCTTAGACTCATCTTGAAAGCGCATTGGAATTAGATGAATTCTCTGTGCGTCTTTCCGCTCCCTTCCAAACAGACTGCGGCCAATGCCCTCTCGTATTTATAGTTGAATCGCTCCAGCATCGGGTTCATTTTCAGGAAGCAAGATGAGAACGCATCAAGAAATTACAAGGTACCCGGGGCGGCACTCCCCACATGGAAGATGGTAAACGCGCGAAACAACCGCCGGGCTTTGTTCTATAACCTCTTGGGGGTTTTGACAGGATTAGCTTTACCTTTCTCACGCTACCTACTCGAAGCAGACTTCAGCGCAGTTTTCCGAAGTCCTGGAGATATTGTTCCACGATGGTTTTAAGAGGGGGTGGCTGGGGCAGACCGAGGGCGGTGGCGCGGGCTCCGTCCACGGCGACTGGCCAGTTGTCCACGATGCCCTGGATGCGGGTATCGAAGGCATCGATGATGGGACCGAGCGGAAGACCGCGCTCCCGGGCGACTTCCTGCAGGACTGATTCGGCGAGTTGAGGTGTGACGCGATGGGCGGCCAGACCGATCGCGCGATCATCGGTCAGGCGCGTTGGGGACACCTCGTGGAGGGCGATGAGGGATTCAATGACGGTGCGGTATCCGGTCATGGGATGGCATT
>JAQGOX010000267.1 GCA_028293365.1 Verrucomicrobiales bacterium
GAGTGTACCCGGCACTAGCCATACGGCTCGCGCCGGACTTCTGATTTCACACTCAGGTTTACCGGGCCGATGGCGCGTCCGTGAAACTTCCTGTCGGTACCTATACATTTGAATTCTCGCGCGGGCCTGAATCCATATCGAGTCGGCGCACCGTTAAAGTTTCTGCCGATACGCGCAAACAGGAATTCAAGGTGGAACGGTGGATCGATCCGTCCAAACTCGGCTGGTGGTCGGGCGATCACCACATTCATGCCGCTGGTTGCGCCCACTACACGAAACCGACCGAGGGCGTGCATGCCGCGGATATGATGCGTCATTGCCTGGGTGAAGATTTGAAGGTGGGCGCGAATTTGACGTGGGGGCCATGCTTTGATTATCAAAAGCAGTTCTTCACTGGCGCCATCGACAAGGTTTCTCAATATCCTTACCTCCTTCGCTACGACGTGGAGGTATCGGGTTTCGGTTCACATCAATCCGGACACCTTTGTCTTCTGCGTTTGAAGGATCAAATGTATCCTGGAGGCGATTCAGACAAGCATTGGCCGACGCTTTGCCTGAACACTTTAAAATGGGCGAAAGCACAGGGAGCGCTGGTCGGTCCCGCTCACAGCGGTTGGGGGCTTCAGGTTGAAACGACCGACCTGCCCAATTACATCGTTCCGCCTTTCGATGGCATCGGAGCCAATGAATACATCGTTGACGTGACACACATGGTCCCCGGTCCAAATGGTGCGTCTGTGCCCGCAGTCGATTTCTTGTCGATGGTCGATACTCCCTACGTTTGGGAACTCAATATGTGGTACAACACTTTGAACGTCGGGTTTCGCACGCGAATCAGTGGTGAAACCGATTTTCCGTGTATTTATGGTGAGCGGGTGGGACTCGGCCGATCCTACGTGAAGCTCGATGGAAAGCTTGATTATAATAGTTGGTGCGAAGGAATCCGGGCGGGCAAGAATTATGTGAGCGACGGTAAAAGTCATATCTTCGACTTCAAAGTGGGTGATGTTCTGATGGGCCAGAACGGCAGCGAATTGAAAATGCGGGAAGGGGGGACGGTGCATGTGAGCGCTAAAGTTGCAGCGCGGCTGGCTGAAAAACCGCAGCCGGAAATTAAGAAACGGCCCTACTCGGAAAAGCCATATTGGGACCTCGAGCGCGGACGAATTGAAGGCACGCGCGAAGTGCGCGTCGAAGCAATCGTCAACGGCTATGCCGTGACAAATCAGATAATTCAAGCCGACGGGAACTTGCGTAACCTCGAGTTTAATCTGCCGATCAAAAAAAGCAGTTGGGTGGCATTACGAATTCTTCCCTCCTCCCACACGAACCCAATTTTCGTGGTGATCGATGATAAACCGATTCGCGCCTCCCGGCGTAGTGCGGAATGGTGCCTAAAAGGAGTCGATCGATGCTGGTCTCAAAAAGAACGCCACATCGCGGAAAAAGAGAAAGGGGAGGCGCGAGCTGCCTATGATCATGCCCGCGATGTATATAAGACTTTGGTGGCGGAATCGCAGAGTGAATAGGTGATCCGTTTGATGAGTCTTTTAGTGAAACAATTGGGTGTGAAATATTTACTTCGGCTTCCAATTCTGGCTGGACTGCTCTTCGTTCATTTCGGCAGTTTTACTCTCCAGGCGCAGGATAGTTATGAAATTCAAGTTTATGGCTCGGAGCTGGTGGCGCCGCGTCGGACCATGGTGGAGTTGCACAGTAATTTCACAGGCGATGGAGAGCGCAATACAGGCAATGGGGTTTATCCTTCGCAGCACGCGGTGCATGAGACGCTTGAAATCACGCATGGATTCACCCCCTGGTTTGAAACCGGTTTTTATGTTTTTAGCAGTATTCAGCCGGATCACGGCTGGCAATGGGTCGGTGATCATATTCGTCCTCGCATAGCTATTCCGAAAGAATGGAATTGGCCTGTGGGGCTGAGCCTTTCGACCGAGGTCGGTTTCCAGCGGCGCCAGTTTTCGGAGGATACCTGGTCGTGGGAAATTCGACCCATTATCGACAAGGAGTGGGGCAAATGGTACTTCGCGGTCAATCCTGCCTTTGAGAAATCAATCAAGGGATTGAATTCCAGCGAAGGATATGAGTTCGCGCCAGGCGCGAAAATCAGCTACCAACTTGTGGAAGCGGCTTCTGTGGGAGTGGAATATTATGCCGGCCTGGGCACCGTGGGGCACTTCCGATCCAGCCAGGAACAGCAACACCAGATCTTTCCGGTAATTGATCTCAACGTTTCGCCTGATTGGGAAATCAATTTTGGCGTCGGGGTCGGTCTGACGAAAAGCTCTGACTCTTTGATCGTGAAATTGATTTTGGGCCGACGCTTTTGACGGCGAGGCATTCGGTTTGCCTTTGATCGGTCGCGCATAACGGAACCGCTCCTTTCGGGTCTAATCATCACGTTTAATGATTGATTTGCCCATTGCGGAGCGGGAACTGCGCATTGCTGCCCGATCGGTTCGGACATACGCATCCCGTCGTAACACCGCCGGCATCGCGATGCTGGTATTCTTTTGGCTTTATTGGATGCTTGGTATGCGAGGGGGCGTCGCGGGAGCCAAGGTGTTTGGGGCTCTCTCGACCTTGTGTCTGATCTACACGTTATTCGCCGGGATCGTTCTGACTTCGGACTGCGTGAGTGCGGAGAAACGCGAAGGCACTCTTGGATTGCTCTTTCTTACCGCGTTGAAGCCGCGTGACCTCGTTGTCGGGAACATCCTGGCCACGTCACTCAAGGCATTTTATGGCCTCCTCGCAGTCTTTCCCATTCTCGGAATTAGTTTTGGAATGGGTGGAGTTTCCTACGACGAGTTTGGGCGCGTTTGCATTACATTGATCAGCACCCTGGTATTCTCTCTTTCATTTTCCCTCTTCATTTCGTGTCTGAGTCAGAAGCATTTAGTGGCCACGTCGCGAGCAGCGATCGCGATGATATTTTTTGGCGCGATCCTGCCGGTCGCTTGTTTGGGTCTTCGACGTCTGGCGCCTTACGGCACCCCGCAACAACTCGTTGAGATCCTCGAGCTGTTTAGTCCAAGTTTTACGATGCAGAGGACGGGATCCTCGTCCTTTGTGCTGCAGCGCGATTTTTGGTGGTCGCTGCTCATTATCAATTGCATGAGCGCGGGTTTGCTCGGATTGTCTAGTTTCATACTGCCGCATGTATGGAAGGACCATGTTTCAATCGGACGAAGGTGGATAATAACTAAAAAACTGCCGCGGTTTCGTATCAGTGCCGAATTCCTGGGTTCACGCTTGCGTGGCTTCAATCCGTTTTATTGGCTGGCCTCGCGTCGATCCTATGAATCGATGAAGTTTCTCATCGGCTCGATTGCTCTTTGCGTGTTCGCCTCGTTTGTAGGCCGCCGCTTCCTGAGCCGGCTGATTGGCGGGCCGTTCCCGGAATTTGGCGCGCAGGTCATGGCCTGGGGCTGGGCAGTCGCCGCTATGTATGCGGTGCTATTTTTTAAATGCGCAGCGCTTGCAAGTCATCGCTTCGCTGAAGATCGTAAGTCGGGCGCGTTGGAATTGGTACTCGTAACGCCATTGACCGTTCGCCAGATACTGCGAGGCCAGTGGCTGGCATTATTTCGGCAACTGGGCGGTCCGATTCTGGCTGCGCTTTTTCTGCACGGTCTTCTGTTCTGGGCATTCCTGGCGTTCTGCGGAATGGAGCAACATATTCCAACCCGGGATATGTGGCGGGTTCTCAAAGCGAACCTCATGAACATGGAGGATATTCGGCTTGAGATTTTTTTTCTGGCTTGCGTCGGAATCACCATTCTCGCGAGCGCTCTGATTCTTTGCCTCAATTTGATCGCGCTCGGGTGGGTTGGAATGTGGGTCGGATTACGGACGAAACGACCGGCTCTGGCGACCTGGATTGCGTTGACCGTAGTGGTACTTCCGCCTCTGCCAATCTTTGCAAGCGTTTTAGTTTTTGCGGATTCGATGGGCTTCTCGCGGAATATTTTTTATTGGGCTCCTTTTTGTATGTATCTCGGTTTTGGTCTCGAACTTTTTCATTCCATTCTTCTGATCGGCTGGTGCAGATATAAGTTGCGGAACAGGTTTCGAACCGCCGCAGCCGATCGTTTTCAAATATTTTCTAGTGCACGGAAAACGATTATACCGAAATTGAAAGCACTCGGAGGGGGCGCGGTTGCCCTGCTTTTACTGGCCGCACTCTTTTATAAGGAAGAGAAATGGCGCGGGCTCAGAGCGTGGCGGCAACTCGAAAGGGAATATGCCGTGCGAGGGCAGTCACTCGTCACGAAACTGGTTGTTCCACCCGCCGTGCCGGATTTGGAAAATTTCGGAGCGGCGACGATTTTTAAACCTCTGTTCGATTATCGCATTGACGGTGAGGCTGGGGTCGCGTGGAGAGACGATGCATCGCGCAAGATCCTGCAAACGGTCAATGTAACGGGACTCGAACGGGATTTTTGGAAATCGGACGAAGCGGGGCCTGCGGCAAATTGGGCTTTGCAACAGCCAGTTAGTCTGACGAACTGGCAGCACTTTTATCAGACCAATAAAGTTTTCGCTTCGGTTTGTTTAACGGACGCTCCGGCCACAAGTGTTTTGAACGCGCTCAGTTTGTTCGATCCGCCGTTGCATGAAATTGAAACGGCGAGCCGGCTGCCCTTTTCCCGTTTCCCAATTCATTACGAGGAAAAATGGGGCGCTCATGTAGCGCATCGATTTCTCCTCCTAAACGTCGCAAAAATTCTGCAACTCCGGGCGGTTGCGCGATTGGATCTTGGTGAGAGCGATTTGGCACTCGCAGATTTGGAATTTGTTTTTCGATTGTCAGACAGTTTCAGCGCGGAGCCTGGACTTCATCCGCGCCGGATGCGGCAGATGATTCTGGCATCCATGTTACAAACCGTCTGGGAGGGCCTGGCGCGTCATCGCTGGAGCGATGCCAATCTGAAACGACTGCAAGCTCTGCTTAAAATTGATATTTTGCGGGATTATCCTGACGCGGTCCGTCAGGAAATAATGATGATCGCGGATACCTGGAATCTCTATGCCGGTGCCGATACTGCGGCTCTGCAGCAAATGGGCTTTCCACCCGGAATGGCCACCAGTGCAAGGTTTTACCCGGCTGGATGGAAGTATCTCAACCAGGCAGGGCTTTACCGTCTTTGCGAACGCGATTTAATTCCAATGGTTCTACCAGACTCGCATCGTGTGTTCGTTCCTGACAAGTCCACCATCCAGACAGCGATTCGACGCAGTGGGGTTAGGATTGATCCAGTATTTCACTTCATGTTTGGGGCGTTTGGTGAGTTTACCCCGTTCCTTGAGCCGGCCAAACAATTCGCTTTTTCGCAGGTTTCATTGGATGAAGCGGTTATTGCCTGCGCTTTGGACCGTTGGAGATTGTCGCATGGATCATTCCCGCCGAATCTGAAGTCATTGATTCCGGATTACCTGGACCGGTTACCGAACGATTTGATTACCGGGAACTCGCACCAATATCGCCTGGCCCGCGACGGGAAATTCGTCCTTTATTCCTTTGGCTGGAATGGGCGCGATGATGGGGGCGCGAGCGGCAGAAATACCAGGACACCTTCGGAGGAGAATTTGGACGAAGGTGATTGGGTTTGGAAATACTGAGTTCGTCTGCATTACTGATCGAAATAGGGTGGTGAGTTTTAGTCCTTGTGTGTTCTACATTGACGGGATGGGTTGTGAGGAAGGACTGTGAGGGCATGATCGATCTTAATCACAATAAGGGCGGGAGAGATAACGCAGCTTTGCACTGAATGGACGAGAAGCAATTGAAAGCTAAGCCGCCAGGAGGGTACCGGGTGGTGCATTCGGCGGATTGGCATTTGGGCAAGATGCTGGGGGAGCATGGTCGTGAGCAGGAGCATCAGCAGTTTCTCGCGTTTTTGCTGGAGCAGATTGCGGCATTGTCGGTGGATGTGCTGGTGATTGCGGGGGATGTTTTTGATTCGGCGAATCCTCCGCAGTCGGCAGTCTCGCAGTATTACGATTTTCTGTACGGGCTGTTTAAGCAGGGTGGATGTTCGGTGGTTGTGGTTGCAGGGAATCATGATTCCCCCGCGCATTTGGAGGCACCGCGCCGACTGTTCAAAGCACTGGGAGTTCATGTGATTGGGGCGATGCCGCAGGCGGCGCTGGAGGTTTTGGTTCCGTTACCGGATGCGAATGCGCCACGGTTGCTGGTGGCGGCGGTGCCATTTTTGCGGGATCGCGATTTGCGGATCGGACAGTCGGGCCAGAATGCGGCGGAGATTCAACGCTCTTTGGTGGATGGAATTCAGCGGAGGTATGATGAGGTGATCGCGGCGGCGAAGCCGTGGGTGGATGGCGGGATTCCGGTGTTGGGGACGGGACATTTGACGGTGATTGGGGCAAAGGTTTCGGAGAGTGAACGGGAGATCCATGTGGGCGGGCTGGGATCGGTGGCGGCGGATTGTTTCGGGGCGGCATTTGATTATGTGGCGCTGGGGCATTTGCATCGTCCTCAAGCGGCAGGAGGTCGGGAAATGGTGCGGTATTCCGGTTCGCCGATACCATTGAGTTTTAGTGAGGCGGAGGATTGTAAGGCGTTGCAGGTAATCGATTTTGTCGGAGGAAAGACGGTGGGACAGTTTGCATTGGAATTGCCGTTGATGCGCCGGTTGATTCAGCTCTCTGCAAGCCGGATGACGTTGGAGGCGGTCCTGGGAGGCTTTCGACCGCCACCAACTGAACTTTCGGCGTGGGTGGAACTGGTGATTGAAGATCCGGTGGCGGGAGAGAACCTTTATGACCAGGTGCAGGAGATGGCCCGGGGACGGGGATTTGAAGTGATACGAGTCGGGGGCAAACGCGTTGTGGAGCGTTCGGGGATGACGGTGGCGGGTGGGTTCGACGCGGAACGAATTACGGAGTTGCTGGCTGAGCCGGCGAGTGTTTTTGCGCATCGATTGGAGGCCGAGCCCGGGCTTACGGCGGAGGAGAAGGTTGGATTGACGACGGTTTTTAAGGAACTGCTCGATTTGCATTCGGAGCAGGAACGCTTCTCTGAAACTGCGCGGGGCGCGGGAGTGTGTTCAGGAGTTGAGGCGTGAAAATTCTGCGGGTCAAACTCTCGAATCTCAATTCGTTGCGGGGATCCCACGAAATCGATTTTGAAGCTGCGCCTCTCGGGGGCGCCGGGTTGTTCGCAATCACGGGGGCTACGGGCGCGGGGAAATCGACGTTGCTGGATGCGATCACGCTCGCGCTGTATGGCAGGGCGGCACGGTATGGGACGGTGCCGAGCCCGGAAGATATGATGAGCCGGCATTGTGGTGGATGCACGGCAGAGGTGGAATTTCGGGTTTCGTCGGGCACTTATCGCGCGGAATGGCAGCTACATCGGGCCCGCGGAAAGGCGGCGGGAAAGGTGCAGGGAGCAAAGCGATATGTTTACGATTCGACCGGGCAGCCGATGGCGCAGAGTGTTCGCGAAACCGAGGAGCTGATTGAGAAGCTGATTGGGTTGGACTACTCACGATTTTTGCGATCGGTGTTATTGGCGCAGGGCGATTTTGCGCAATTTCTGAAAGCGAACCCAAATGACAAAGCGGAACTATTGGAAAGTCTGACGGGGACGTCGATTTATTCGGCACTGGGAACGCTGGCGCACACGGTGACCGGTGGACGCGAGAATGAGCTGCGAGCGAAAGAGGCGTTAATTCAGAATATCCCACTGCTGGAGGAACCGGTGCGTCTGAAGCTGATTGCGGATATTCCAGCGACGGAAGCGCGACTGGAGCTGGTGAAGAAGGAATTGCTGGAGAATGGCGAGCTGCTGAACAAAGCGGAGAACCTGGCGCGAGCGTTGAGTCAGGAGGCGGAGGCGCTGAAAAGGCAGGAGGCATTAAAGTCGGAACGTGCGCGCGTTACGCAGGATCTGCAAAGGCTGGCACTGCATCGGTTGACTATTCCTTTTAATGGGGAGCTGGCTAAACTGGAGTCTGCTGAAAAAGAGGCGACCGGCGCGCAGGGCCGGCTGGCGACGCTTCAGGGAGAACATCTGGAGGCGGTGCGAAAGGCGAGGGCTTTTTGGGTGGGATTCGGCGCGATGCTCAGCGCGCGGATCGCGGGGACGAAAGAGAAGGTCAGCCCGGGTGAGCAAGCCGTTCGAGATGCGATTTCCAAAAGAGCGAACGCAGCGAACTGGCTGGAGCAACATGTTTCGGAGAAAGAATTGCAGGCCGGGTTGAGTGATTTTGTTTCAGAGCTGACTCATTTGAAAGAGGCGCGCAAAAATTTGGCGCGCGAGTGGGTGCAGATCCGCACGTTGATTGCGAAGGTGGATGCAAGTGCGGCTGTGAAGCTTTCGCAACCGGCACATGAGCTGTCCGTGACGAGTGCTGGAGAGATTGTGGAGCGCGCTGTCCAGTTGGCGGGGACGCTGAATGCGGCTGCGGTGGCCGCGCAGAAGGAGGCGGAAACGGAACTCGCGATGCGTGATGATCACCTGAAGAAGGCGCATGCGATCGCCGGGTTCGCACAGCATCGCGCGGACTTGAAGAAGGGGGAGGCATGTCCGCTTTGCGGGGCCGCAGAACATCCATTTGCCGAAGGGATGGAGCCGACGTTTCCGTTTAATGATCTGGATCGCCGCGTTGCCGAAGGAAAGCGTGCGTGCCGGGCAAGGGAGAAACGATGTGATGAATTAGAGGCGTCAGGCAGGGAGCTTCGGGAGAGCGGCAAGAATCTGGTGGCGGTTGTGAAGGAGTGTGGAGAGGCGCTGAGCGCTCTGGCCCGGAAGCTGAGGGAGTTGGAATTAGGTATTCCAGCGGAGGGGGCGGAGGACGAATTCAAGCTCGCGTTGCAGCGGCGTGCGGCAGAGTACAGCAAACAGGCACGGGAATTGGAAAAGGCGGAACGCGATCGTGTGGAGGGAGCGAAGGAATTGGAACGGCTGAAGAGTGATCTGGTAACGCTGGAAGAGAAGCGGGTGTCGCTTGCAGAAGAAAAGATTGCCACGGCGGAGCAGTCGGGGAGTGGAACGAGTGCCGGGTTCGTAGCGCCGCGTTGGGCATCTGTTGAGGCAGCGGAGAGGGACTGGGGTGCGGCAAAGAATAATTTAACGACTGCTGAAGCCAATTACGGAAGCGGGCGCAAGGATGAAGAGCGACTTTCGAAAGTGTTCCTGGAGTTGCGCACGGATTTAGCTGCGAGTCTTGCGGGTTCGGCGTTTGCGGAGATCGGTGCGCTCAAGGCGGCACGGCTCGGCAATTCGGAAGCAGCGCGACTCGAACAGTTTGAAAACGAGTTGAAAAGGCGTGAACAAGAGGTTCAGTCGGATTTGAGGAGGGTGCGAGAAACGATTGAGCAGGGGCGCAAAGAGGCATTGCCCGAGGGGGAGGCGGTTGCCGCTTTACGCGCTCAGGGAGCGACGTTCCAAAATAAGAACGATCAGCTCGTTGGGGATATCCGCACCTGGAGAGAAAGCTTAAAACAGGACGATGTGAATCGGCTGGCCGTCGCCAACAAGGAAACGGAGCTTGCGGCTGATCGAAAACAACTGGTGGTGTGGCAACGATTGCGGGGGCTTATCGGGTCGCATGATGGCAGGACGTTTCGGCGGTATGCGCAGTCGGTTTCCCTGGATGTTTTGGTGCATTATGCGAACCGGCAATTGTTACGCCTGAATGATCGATATCAACTGCGCCGGCGCGAGGGCGATGAGCTGGAATTGGAAATCGAAGATTTGCACCAGGCCGGGGCGGTTCGACCGATGGCCAGCCTTTCCGGTGGAGAAAGTTTTCTGGCGAGCCTCGCGCTGGCGCTCGGATTGTCGGATATCGCGGGACGGAACGTTCGGATTGAATCGCTTTTTATTGATGAGGGTTTTGGGTCGCTCGATTCTGACACGCTGGATGTGGCGATTTCCGCGCTGGAGGCGCTTCGGCAAGACAACAAGACGGTGGGAGTTATCTCGCATGTCGATTTGCTTAAAGAGCGGATTGCGACGCAGATTATTGTGGAGAAACAGGCCGGTGGAACGAGTTCTTTGCGTATTACAGGGTAGGAAAGTGGCGGCGAAAGAGATTATCTGAAAAATGGGGCAGAATATGGGATGAATTTGTGGGTAGTTGGGCTGAGGGTTCAGCGTGTTGCCCCTCTTGCAATTTTAGGGAGGGTTCTTACTCTGGCAGGATGCGAATGACCGCGAATGCGAGGATGGGGCTGGTGGCAGGAGCGACGATCGTGCTCGATCAATTGACGAAGCTTTTCGTTGCTCGGATGCTGGAATTCCGGTCGGAACGGATCATCCTGGACGGATTTTTTAAATTTGTGCACTGGGGGAATACCGGGGCGGCCTGGAGCATGTTTTATGGTCATAGCGGCGTGCTCGCACTGGTTTCAGTGGCGGCCCTGGGGGTGCTTTTTTATTATCGGCATTACTTCGATACAAGCAGCTTGATGGGTCAAATTGCTCTTGGACTGGTTTTTGGAGGAATCGTTGGGAATTTGATCGATCGTTTGCGGATCGGGCATGTGATCGATTTTATCCGTTTTTACGCCTACGAACGAACGGGACAGGAGGTTGGGTTTCCCGCTTTTAACGTAGCTGATTCGGCCATTTGCACCGGAGTGGGGCTTTTTCTGCTGATTTCATGGCGAACGGAGAATGCGCGGCAGACAAGCGGGGCAACCAATTCGTAATCGGTGAAAACGGCATTGCCGCTAGTGATCGCGGGTGCGACAGGTGTCGGGAAGACCGCGATTGCTTTGGAAGTGGCGAGGAAGCTTGGGGGTGAAATTATTTCAGTGGATTCGATGCAGGTTTATCGAGGACTGGACATCGGCACCGCGAAAGCAACTGCGAAGGAGCGGGAGGAAATCCGACATCACTTGATTGATGTCTGTGATCTTAGTGAAGGATTTGATGCGGCCTCATTCGTGAAGAAAGCGGACCAGGCTGTGATCGAAATTGGCGAGCGCGGGCATGTGCCGATTTTTTGCGGTGGAACTGGACTTTACCTGTCGGCGTGGCTGGAGGGGTTGGGAGAAGCGCCCGCATCTGATACCGGATTGCGGGCGGAACTGGAGAGTCTGCCGATCGCTGATTTGCTGGCGGAATTAGAGCGGCTTGATCCAAAAACGTACGGAATTATTGATCGCGAAAATCGGAGACGGGTGATTCGCGCGGTCGAGGTGGTTCGCCTGACTGGAAAGCCCTTTTCGGAGCAGCGAGCTGAGTGGGGTGGTGAAGTTCGTCCATACTTTGGAGTTGGACTGGAACGCGAGAGGGTTGATTTGCACGGGAGAATTGAGAGGCGGGTGGACGAAATGTTCGAGCGCGGCCTGGTTGCGGAAGCGCGCGGGGTTCTGCCTCAGTTGCGGCAGAACCGGACTGCGGCTCAGGCGATTGGCTATCGGCAGTTGATCGATCATTTTGACGGGAAAATGGATTTGCCGGAGGCGGTGGAACTGGTGAAAATCAAGACGCGGCAATTCTCGAAACGGCAGCGGACCTGGTTCAAGCGCCAGATGCGGCTTGATTGGATTGCGTTGGATGAGGGCGCGAAGGTTCCGGACATCGCGGAACAGATTGTGAAGCGGTTTTGGGATCGAGAAACGCGCTCCGGTTGCGTGCTCAACCTGGTGAGGTAGTCTTCCTCTGCGTGATTAGCTGCAACTTCTGGCTTTAACGGCGAGGAATTTTCTGCATACATAGGGGTTATGGAGAGTCTTGCCCTCACAGGGCTGAATATTTTGGTGCTTGAGGATGAGCCGCTATTGCGCAAGCAGGCGACGACTTACCTCGAACGGATCGGGGCAGAAGTTACAGCAGTGGATACACTTGAGAGGGCGCGGAAGGTGATCGAGGACATCGGTTTCGACTTTGCGCTGCTCGATATCAATGTTCCCGATGGACGTGGGGTCGATCTTCTCAAAGTCAAGGGTTTCACCGAAACGACTGGCGTCATCATCATGACCGCGCAGGGTGGAATCCAGGGTGCGGTGGAAGCAATGCAATTGGGGGCTTTGGATTATTTGACCAAGCCTTTCGACCTCGCTGAGCTGCCTCTGCTAATCGGAAGGGTCCGCAAGGCCAAGCAAAGCGAGCGTATCGAAGCACATCGCAAGCGGGATGAGTCAGAGCGTTTTGTTTTCGATCTTTCACTGGCTCCGCTCGAGTCGCAGCTTCAGAAAATCCTGGCGGCGGACCGGCGTTTGCAGAACTCGTTGCCACCGGTGCTGATCCAGGGGGAGACGGGGACAGGCAAGACGGCGATAGCACGCTGGATTCATAAGAATGGTCCCCGGGGTCTGGCCCCTTTCATCGAGGTTAACTGTTCGGCACTCCCAGAGACGCTGGCGGAATCTGAATTGTTCGGGCACGAACGCGGAGCTTTTACGGACGCGCGCGTGGCAAGGATCGGGCTTTTCGAAGCCGCGCAGGGCGGGTCTCTTTTTCTGGATGAACTACCGAGTCTCTCGGCGTCTCTGCAGGGAAAAGTTCTGACCGCAATTGATAACCGCCGGATTCGGAGGGTGGGCGCAAACAAGGAAATAGCCATTGATGTGCGGATTATTACCGCGACGAACCGCGACCTGCTGGCATTGGTCGCAACAGGACAATTTCGCGACGATTTGTATCACCGCCTGGATTTGTATCGAGTTTCAATCCCAGCATTGCGGCAAAGGGGAGAAGATATCGTAAGGCTGGCCGAAATGTTTTTGGCACGCCTGGAGCAGCGGCACCATTTAACGGGAAAAAAGATTTCCGCGGTGGGGCGCAAGAATCTGCTGAGTTATTCATGGCCTGGAAACGTTCGCGAATTGGCGCATGAAATTGAGCGCGGGCTGGTATTTGAGGAGGGAACGGAACTCGATTTCAGCCACTTGACGGGACACAAATCCAACAGTCCGCGGGCCGGAGCGGTACCGGGCGATTGGTTTAATGAATCGTTTGTTTATCCGCCCGATGGATTTTCACTGGAGGAGGCGATTCAGCGTTTGATTCGGCACGCGCTGAAGCAGACCAATGATAACGTTTCAGCCGCGTCGCGATTGCTCGGTGTTTCCAGAGATTACGTCCGGTATCGCATGTCCGGCCAAAAGGAAGTGGGGAGTGAATCCGCCGCCCCGATGGGGGAGGTTTCCCCTTAATATTGTTGAATTGGGGCCAAGAGCCCAAAGTGCGACTTTAAATGGTGTGGGGTTGGAATGGTTATAAGACTTTAACTGATAAGGGTTTAAGAATGTTATTCGAGGGTGGCACATAAGATGCATACGAATCATTGAATGCAAGCGAACGATTCGAGGCTGAAAAGGTTGTCAGAAGAGCGGAAAACCGCTACGCTCCGCAGGAAGACCATGGAGCGGACCAAAATATCCATGCCACTGATCGCCGCGTTGCTGGCTTTCAGCGTGGCGGGAGAGCTGATCGCTCAAGAAACCAGTGCCGGAGCCGCACAGGCGGGAACGAGTGCAGCCGGAATAACCATTCCTATCGTCAACACGAGCATCGGCTCGGCAAATAAAAAACCCGAACGCCCGTCCCAGTCTGACAAGCCGACGATCCCTGAAGATGTTAAGTCTCGCTTGGATCAGTTCAAGGTGGCGCGGGAAGCTTTTCTGGCGAATCAGAAGGATCTGACGCGAAAGCTTAAAGATGCGACGCAGGATGAGCGGGATAAAATCCGTGAACAAATCCAATTGCAAAAACAACAATTTAAGGCCCAGGCCAAGGAACTTGCGCAGCAGGCTAAAGAATCGGCGCGCGATCTCGATACCTCGCTTGGCCATAAAGTAGGGCAGGAGGGTGGAACGGTTGGGCATGGAGGACGTCCGGATCGCTGATTTGCCCGGTGCACCCGTTCCGGCGGTACTGTGAGGCGGTGGAGGTTTTATACGAGTGAAATCTTATCGAGGAAGCGCAGAGTTCCTACCGAATGTTTGAACGCAGTCGGCAGGCTGAAGAGTGCTGCCGGAGCCTGTTAATGGCTTTGGTTGCCTTCGGAGTTTCCCTTTTTCCAATACAATGCAACGGTGATTCCGATGATGCGGATATCGGAAGCCTGTGGACGCGTACGTTCGATTTTCGAACAGGAGCGGGATACAAAGACAACGTGCTGTTAGGGCACTACCAGAAAGAGGGCAGCGGCTTCTGGTTTGGCGGGGTAGATATTTTTATACTCAGAATTCCCGTCGATGGAACACAGGTCTCATTGTTTTTGTCGGCCGATGACAAACGCTATTTTTCAACCCCGGCGATCGATCACGAAGATCTGGCGTTGCTGAACTTCGAGGTTAAGCGTGACTTAACGCATGGTTGGAATGCCGGGGCTGGAGTTCAATATCTGTACCAGGACCAGCTCTTCGATACTTCAATCAGCGAAACCAATCGCGAAGTCATTCCGGTGGTTGGTCATGCCTTCCAGTTAACGCCTTTTGTCAGGAAGGATCTTCCCGGTCGCTTTTTTGTTGAGGGACGGTTGCAAATGTTGCGCCAGTATCTGCAGCAGCCGTTGGATGATTACTGGCAGGGGGGAGCGAAAGGGATCGTCGGGCGCCAGTTTGGTTATGCGTCCGAGGTGGCTATAAGCTACGAATACCACCAATTGCGCTATGACAGTCGGCTCGCGGTTGATTTCGAAGCGCGCTCGCTACCGGATCGGGTGCTGGCGGAAGGCCAGCAGGAGGGGGAGTTTTCTCTAAAATATTATTGGGACCCGGCGCGGAAATGGAGAACCTGGACGCGATTGGGATACCAGGAGAATCGTGATAACGGAGGAGGTTTTTTCGATTATCGTCGATACGCCGCCAGCCAACAGTTATTGTTCAAGGAGGGGCGATGGGAACTTCAAACCGGTGTTCGCTGGCGTTATTATGATTATCTGGTGCAAAAGGTGGATTTCAACAATTCCAATCATCGCCGGCTTACATTGATTGACAGCAATATCCGGTTGGAAGTGAAGCTGGGCAAGAGTTGGAAGCAGTTTTCAGAATTCGAGCATGAGTCGTCGATCTCACGACAACTTTTGGATGATTTTCAAGTGAACACTATTTCCACCGGTGTGGAATTTGAGTTTTAAGGCACTGATTCGACGCACCCGGATTTCGGGGAACCAGAAGGCAGCGAGTTGCGTTTGCGGCTCATTTTTAGTACACAATGGTCCGGAGAACTAGTGTGTCAAAACCGAAGCTGAATCGCCAAAATCACCTGCCTTTGATGGTGACGCTGCTTACGTTGTCGATTTTTGGTCTGACGGTGTGGTTTTTGACACGCGGCCCGAGAGCGGCAATTCGCGAACAAATCATTCAGAGAGATCGCGATGTGCTGCAGGCGGCGACCTTAATGCAACAACGGACCGATGAACTTTCCGATCCGTCCGTCGGAGTTGATGGAGGAGAGGATCCGCTCGACCAGTTAGCGCTGGTGCTGGAGACCTCCAAGCTGAAAGGTGTGCTGGCGATTCGCCTTTTTGATAATCAGGGACAGCAGGTTGCCAGTGTTCCGCCGGGTTTGCGACGCGGCACATTGCGGCCTTCGGATTATGAATTGCTGCGCGCTTTTCAAGCGGTCAGTCAGTATGATCCGAAAGCGAGTCTCGACGCGCTTTTTGGGGAGAGTGGCGGGCCGACCAATCACTGGGTGCCGCTCTTGAATGTGTATGTTCCAGTGCAACGCCAGGAGCCCAGGCAGTTGCTCGCAATCGCTGAATTTGTGATGGACGGCCGGGGCGTTGCGGATCAATTCGCCGCGCTCGACCGGTACCTGTTGCAACACGGCCTGGTTTTTTTCATTCTCGGCAGTGTCATCATTTCCGCGGCGCTCGCCTGGGCTTTCAAACGATTAGAACACGCCAACGAGCAACTGGCGCTTCGAACCACCGATTTGCTTCGTGCAAATCACGAACTGACACTTTCCGCAAAAACTTCGGCCCTTGGCGCGGTAACGGCGCATCTCATTCACGGTTTAAAGAATCCTTTGTTTGGTTTGCAGGCGTTCGTATCGAATGCAAGGAGCGCGGGGGATTCTCACGACGAAAGCCTTTGGCAGGCGGCGGCGCAGACGACACAACGGATGCAGGAAATGATCGGGGACATCGTGCGGATACTCCAGGAACAGGAAGCGGTGGGCGCCTACGAGGTCACATTCCAGGAATTAGCGCAAATCGTCGTCTCAAAAATTTCGGCAAGCGCAAGCGAAGCGGGGGTGTTGATTCGATCAGTGAGCGAAGCGCGGGGCGTGCTCTCGAATCATACGGCCAATTTGATTATTTTGATCCTGCATAATCTTTTGCAAAATGGCATTCAGGCGACGCCGCGGGGCCGGAGCGTAAGCCTTCGAATCGCTGAGGAAGGTGACAACGTTGTCTGCACTGTGACCGACGAAGGGCCGGGGTTGCCGGATTATGTTCGAGAAACGTTATTCACGGTGACACGCTCGACTAAAGTGGGCGGCAGCGGTTTGGGACTGGCGATAAGCAAACAGCTCGCAGTGCAAGTGGGAGTGGGTTTGGAATTGGCGTCTTCTTTATCGACCGGCACGCGTTTTTTGGTATCGTTACCGGCAACACTTTTTCATCCAAATGCTTCATCTGCCAAAACGACCGCACTCGAATCATGTTAAATGATGAGTTGATCTGGCCCGGGCGTTTAATGCCCGCCATTTTAAGTAGTATAGTCATTTGGTTTGTTCTCGGTCTGGCCGACTATTCCGCCCTGGCGCAAACGGGACCATTGAGGTGGCATTGGTCCAACCCGATGCCGCACGGAAATACCATTGGCGCGGTGGTGTACCATAACGGATTGATGATCGAGGTTTGTGAGCGCGGGCGAATCTATTCGAGCTCTGATCTCGATCACTGGCAGAGTCACGAATCACCGACGTTCAATGCGTTGCGCGCTGCCACCTACTTTGGCGAGCGATTAGTGGTTGTGGGTGAAAGTGGAACGGTGCTTTATGCCGATTCGTTGAACGATTTTCATCTGGTGAACCTGGCTGTGAGCGATTGGCTGGAAGGGGTGGCAGGATCCGGCACGCGGCTCGTTGCAGTGGGGGACAATGGCGCCGTGTATACGAGTGTCGACGCACAAACATGGCAGCGCGGCAATGCGTTGAGCCACTGGTTGCGCGCGGTGGGTTTTGCGAACGGCCGCTTCATGACCGTGGGCGAGGCAGGATTTATTGCCAGTAGTGCGGATGGGCTTTCCTGGGCGGCGGAGAATTCCGGAACTTCGCGCGATCTCAACGCGGTGCAATGGATCAATGATCGATGGGTCGCCGCCGGTGAGGGTGGAACTTTGCTTTCGAAAGACCCGATCCTCGGCTGGCGGGTGCAATCGTTTCCCTCCACAAATTCCATTTATACAGTTGCCGGTAATACCGTTTCGACGTTGGTCGCGGGAGCAAGTTTGTTGGAAATTCAGGAGAATGGCCTTTGGAAGGATGTCCTCGCTTCAAGCAATCCCAACCCCGTGCCAGATTGGACCTACACTTCGGGGCTTTGGAGCGGAACCGAATTTTTTATCGGAGGCCGGAGTGGTCTCACCGTGGAAGGATTCAAAACGAACGCAACCGGTGCGACCCTGTTTTTCGAAAGCAACCCGTCCGAGCGCTACTGGCTGTGGGACGTTTATCGGAGTCAGGATTTCTACGTTGCAGTAGGGAGTTCTGGGACGATTATGACGAGCGAGAACGGCGCGAGGTGGGATCTGGAAAGCGTTCCGGATTCGAAACAAAGCAGTTACCTTTTGGGCGTCGGCGGAAGTTCCAACATGCTGGTAGCGGTCGGTAACGCCGGGACAGTTTTGCTGAGCCCGAACGTGACGACTAATTTGGTCCAGACGAATGCCAACGGAACCACTACGAATATTTCCGTGAGCCTTTTTGGCATTCAATGGAATCAGGCCTCGACGCCGACGACAAAAGATCTCCAGGGGATAGCTTACGGCAATGGAACTTTTGTCGCGTGTGGGGGAGGCGGCACAATATTGACGAGCCCAGACGGGAACGCCTGGACGCAACGCAGTTCGCCGGTTCAGAGCTTCTTTTCCGGTGTCGCGAACTTTTCCGGCGGGTTCGTTATCACTGGCGACGGCGGAGTTATTCTCACGAGCACGGACGGGAAGGGTTGGACGGTTCGGTCGAGCGGTACTAAAAACTGGATTTATAAAGTCCGGAATTTAGGTGGGCGCCTTTTCGCAGTCGGTGATATGGGAACGATTCTCAGCAGTGTGGATGGAATTACCTGGACCAGCCAAAATAGCGGGACGACGACATTCCTTAATGATGTCGCGATGGTGGGCACCAGTTACTACGCGGTTGGAACCGATGGCATTGTTATGACAAGCGCGGGTAGAACTGTGTGGGTGCCGGCGGTAAGTATCACTCGAAAATCCCTCTACGGGCTGGCGACGAATGGCGGCCAGATGATTGCGGTCGGATTGGAGGGGGCTATATTGCGGACGCAGCCGTTGCCATTCACCAATCCGATCCAATTCGTAGATTTTTCCGTTGCGTCGGGCGAAGCGCTGTTCTTGATTTCCGGTGAACCCGACCAGGTGTTCGACCTCGAAGCAACTGAAGATCTAAATTCCGGGAATTGGAGCCTAATCGATCAAATAGAAATTTCTGATCCGGACGGGTTCGTTATCTATGAAAAGCCCGGGATTCTGAGCGGCCAGGAGTTTTTTCGAGCGAAAAACGAGCCTTAAAGCCAGGATTGGGAGTGTGCGCTCAAACACACATCCGCCATGCCCGTTTTTTGGGGTTGTTTTATTGTGGGTTGGCTCTGAATGTGCTAAAAAATGGCTGTTAATCCTGTATTTGGCACCTATTTTTTATGAACGTCCGACCCTTGCTTCTGTTGGTGATTTTCGTGTTATCGTGCGCCTCCAGCCAGGCGCAGGTTACTATAACTGCAGCCGATATGTTCAACGAAACAGGTTCGTACTATCTTGCTTACGCGAACCATTTCGATCCAAATGATCCTTCCACGAGTTTTCCCTGTTCCCACTTAATGGGAGCAGTCGGAGGTCCGCAACTTTGGGATTTTTCCAACGGTCCAACGAATGAGGTCTCTCGATTCGACTATCTGGCGCCGAGCGGCGCGGACGTTGCGGAGGCGTTTCCAGAGGCAACCCTTGCGGAACAAAAATCGACCGCGTTCGAAGGTCAAACCAAAACGAACGCTTTATACTTCAGCCAAATTCCGGGGATAGGCAGAAAAGTTTTTGGGTTTTACGATCCCGAATTCAGTTCGCTGACCCCGACGAATGTCTTCCAGCCTCCGATAGTAGATTTTCCGGCTGAAATCCGCTACCTGGACACTTGGAATACTACCTTTACGCTTTTCACCACGATTGATGTTCCACTTTTGAATGTGTCTTTCCCGGCACAATTGAATTACAGCAGCGTTTTCACGGTGGACGGCTATGGCACGGTCGATCTTCCGAAGCTCGGTTTCGGTTCGGCGCTTCGGATTAACGAAGCTCAAACTATCGCTATCGCGGTGGACCTGGACGGAACGGGTGACTACCAAAATATTGAAACGGATTACACTCGGAACTATTATTGGTTGCGGCCTGCTCACGGAATTGTCGCGCAGCTAAACTCGGTGCAAAGCACGGCTCCGCCTCCGAGCGATTTTGATCAGGCGACTGCTTTTCTGAGAATGTTCGAGACGAATCACAAACAGGTGGACAGCGGCACGGGGATTCATCCAGTAACTGATCTTGTGGTTTCGTACAGCAAGGATGACGGTCAGGTGCTTTTAAAGTGGAGCGCCCCCGCCGGCACGCGCAAATTTCGAGTGGAATATTCGAGCGATTTGAGCAGTGCGCTCCCCTGGACCGCACTCTCCACACTCGATAACCAGTATTACCTGCTGGACGCGAGTTCGGGTACAAAACCAAAATTTTATCGAATCGTTTCGTTGCAGTAACAGCTTCAACACCATGCCCAACAACCGGGTAACACTTTGGTATTTGGACGCCCGAAAACGTCGGGTTGGGATTGAAGGTTTTACTTTGATAGAGTTGCTGGTAGTTGTCGGAATCATTTCAATTCTCTGTTCCCTGCTTCTGCCTGCATTGGGTGCCGGAAAATCCAAGGGGCGGGACGCCGCTTGCAAAAGCAACCTTAGGCAATTGGGACTGGCATTAAACCTCCATGTGCAGGATTTTGGCTACTTTCCGGTCTTCAATCTCGACCCGAGCATCAGTCCAACGAATGTTTACTGGCATACGGCCCTGACGCCCTATACTTCCTGCGGGTGGACGGGACAGCTTTACCGGTGTTCCGATTATAAGGGATTGACTATTGAGGGCAACAATCAGGGGGTTTCATTGGGAAGCTACGGATACAATGCAAATGGCGTGAAATGGACCCCCAGCTCTCTGGGGTTGGGAGGTATATTGAGCCACGCCCCGATGAGCTCCAAGTACGACTCGCTTCCATTGGATTCGTTTCATGTGTCCGAGTCGGCAGTGGCAGTTCCTGTGGACATGATGGCGCTGGGCGATGCAACCTTAATTTGGACGCCTGCGGCAATGCAGCGCGCCCTCTATCAAAATCACGCGACGCAGGACAGCTACGATGGAATGGCCATGCTCGATATTAATTCGCGGAATGGGGTCGAACGACCGAACTATGCCGGCAGCGCCGGTATCGTCCGGGCAACGCTCGCCCGCCACACCGGCCGATACAACGTTGGCTTTTGCGATGGCCATGTTCAAGGCATAGCCAGGAATGATTTATTCCGGCCGGTGGACTCGGCGCTGGCCCGCTGGAATAACGATCACCTGCCGCATCCCGAGCTCCTGACCCACTATTAAACAAGTCAGAGGATCGCCGACGGTTGCGATTAAAAGTGCCGGTCAATGATTGAGAAGTGAAGCAAATGCTTATTAGCGCTTAATGGGGCAAGGTAGCGAACGGACCGCTGGGCCATTCGAACGCCCGTAACGAAAGCGTTCATTCATCAAAAGCCGTGGAGCGCATCAGGCAAGTCCAATCCTCCGCCATGATCCTACCAATCAAATGGAAGACACAAGTGCTCGAATCTGCCGGGCTCGGCCCTGTGGGAAAATGTTTCTGACCGGCACTTTTAATCACATCCTTCGCCAACAAGAGCATTGCGGCGGGCCTGTGGCCGCGTATATTGGCGGACCATTTGAAATCACTTGTCTCAACCGCCACTCAAAAGACCGAGCGCGTTTTTTTAGTCGGCCTGGAATTAAAGTCTCGTTCGCGCTTTGATGTCGATGATTCCCTCAGCGAGCTGGCCGAGCTGGCCACCACCGCCGGGGCGACCGTAACGGGGCGAGCCACCCAACGCCTGGAGTCTCCGGTCGCGGGGACATTTATTGGAACGGGCAAGGCGGCGGAATTGGCGGCGCAGTGCAAGGAGCAGGAGGTTGATACCATCATTTTCGACGACGAATTAAGCGGAGCACAGGCCAGAAACCTGGAAAAGATTTTTGAATGCAAGATTCTGGATCGCACGAGTTTGATTCTCGATATCTTCGCGCAACGGGCTCGCACGCGGGAAGGAAAACTTCAGGTGGAGCTGGCGCAAATGCACCATTTGCTGCCGCGGCTGACTCGCTACTGGAGCCATCTGTCCAGGCAAAAAGGTGGTATCGGCATGCGTGGAGGGGAAGGTGAAACCCAGCTCGAAGCGGACCGGCGCAAAGTCCAGGAGCGGATTGATAAGCTGGAAGAGGAATTGGCCACGGTGCAGCGTCAGCGCGGAACCCAGCGGCAGGGCCGTAGGCGTAACCTGTGGCCCCTGGCCTCGATCGTTGGCTATACGAATGCGGGCAAATCAACGCTGCTCAATCAACTCACGGGCGCTGCGGTCCTCGCTGAGAATCGTTTGTTCGCTACGCTCGATCCGACCACCCGGCGGCTGCAACTGCCGACCAATCAAAACGTGCTGTTGTCTGATACGGTCGGCTTTATTCGCAAACTGCCTCATCGACTCGTCGAAGCGTTCAAGGCGACGCTTGAAGAGGTGGTTCAGGCGGATTTGTTGATCCATGTCGTTGATGCGAGTCATCCGAATGTAGATCAGCACATTGTCGCTGTGCATAGTGTTTTGGAAGAATTGGGTGCTGGTGAAAAACCGGCTTTGATGGTTTTCAACAAAATTGATCAATTGCCCAACGAGAATTGCCTGGGCCGATTTCAAGAGGAATATCCACACTCGGTTGCCATTTCAGCTCGGACGGGCGCGGGCATTTCTGAGCTACTTTCAGAGCTTGGAGCCGCGTTGCGCCCGATTCGGGAGTTTGTGGAACTCCGGGTGCCGCACAATGCCTCGAGTGTTATTGCCCGGCTCCATCAGGTCGCTCAGGTGGTGGAAAGAAATTACGATGGAGAAGAAGCGACCTTCAAAGCTCGCATTCCTCCCCATTTACATTCTGAATTCGCCGCATTTATCGTGCAGGATTTGCAAAAGGCCTGATCAACACTGGCATCAGACCTCGTCTTCGAGGGGAACTCGCCGACGCGTTTGTCCTTTATAAAATCCGGCAACCACAGCTCCAAATGCCAGATGGGTGATGAACGGGTTTAATTCATGTTGCGGAATTCCGAGATCAAGCATGCGTGTAAAGACTACCATGCTTGCCAGATACAAGAGAAACCCAATGGCCATGCCCATAAGAATCGCAGTCGGTGGGCGGAACCGGTGAATAATCGGTATTATGATCAGCGCGTAGATTACTGAGCAGAGCATGTGAAGGACTCCCACCGTAAAATCGAGTCCGCCGTCGACAAGACCTGGAGACTTCAGTTCGCGCCCCATCACAGTGAAGGAAACCATACCCGAAGAAGCCCAGGGAATGCCGCGCGAAAATAGTAGAAACACTGCGCCGATGACTAAACCCGCACTCACGGCTCGGCCCCAATGGACTGGTCGTAATTCGTAGTTCAAATCGTGGTCTATAACAGTTGCGGTCTGCATAAAAATTCCTTCCTATTTGTTTTGGCTGGGCGTCTTGAGTTTGTTCACGCGATTTTGATCATTATTTTCATCGTGATCGACTGCATCGTTTTGTCGCGGATTTTGTCCCGGGACCCGGGTAATTCCACGATCCAACCCCTGCTTATTGTTTCGGCCCACCCCCGCATTGCTTTCTGGTTTCATTGAAATCCTTTCGCAACTTTAAGTTTTGTTTTTGCCTCCTAAATATAAGCCGTGGAGGCGCAGGACGATACCGCAGATGGCATCCGTTTGTTTCATCAGGAGAGACCCTATGCATTTCGAAATGAAGAAAGCGACGCCGCTCGGAGATTGGCAAATCAAGTTTGCGTCTGCTAAAGGCTTGTTTCATACTCGTGAATCCAAACGGCAATCTGAGATCCATGAATATGAGCTCCACTGGGCAATTTACTGAGCCCGAAGGCTTGCGCGTTTCTGTTGACCGGGTGATGTACCAACCCCATGTTGCCACACCGCCTGATCGCCCACATTGTTTTGTTTATTTTATCACCATTCACAATGACACCCAGGGACCAATAACGATCAAAGGTCGCAAATGGGTGGTCACGAACGATCGGGGGGAAATAACCGCCGTGGAAGGGGATGGGGTGGTTGGACAATTTCCCGAAATCGCTCCCGGCGATGAGTTTACCTATAATAGCTTCCATTTATTGGATAGCGGCTCCGCGGTCGCGGAGGGAAGCTATCTGGGTGTGGATGCAGAGGGTAAAAAAGTCGTGACGCGGATTCCGAAGTTCAAAATGGTGGTTCCCGATTAGTTGGCGATGGGCGGTCACAACGACCGCTTGTGAAAAAATTCACAAATTCAACTTGCCTCACTTTCGGCTGCATGGTTACTTGTTTTGTCCAAGGGAGAAACGCCCTTTTTGTCATGCAAAACACCACTGAAATCGGGTATAATTCCAAGATTGAAGGTGACGTGATCGTCACTCGTTTGGACTCGGCCCTGAACTGGTTTCGGAAGAATTCGTTGTGGCCGATGCCAATGGGTTTGGCCTGCTGCGCGATCGAATTGATGGCTGCCGGTGCCTCACGCTACGATATTTCCCGTTTTGGATCCGAAGTCATGCGCTTTTCCCCGCGCCAGTCGGACGTCATGATTGTAGCCGGCACTGTGACCTATAAAATGGCGCTCGCGGTACGAAGGATCTATCAGCAAATGCCTGAACCCAAATGGGTTATAGCGATGGGGGCTTGTGCTTCGACTGGAGGCATGTATCGCAGCTACGCGGTTTTGCAGGGTGTGGACAATATCATCCCAGTTGATGTTTATGTCGCGGGCTGCCCTCCAAGACCTGAGGCGTTGCTGGATGCCCTCATCAAATTGCAGGCTAAAGTCTCAAAAGAGCCGGTGTTTAGCGCTGAGACGCGCGCGGCTTAGGCGGTTTTTTCAGAATTCGAAAATGTCTCTTTCCGACATCATTTCAAAGCTTTCCACCCAATTCGGCGAACTTTGCTCCGCCCCGGTGGAGTTTCGGGGCGAAACCACGATTAAACTTACTGACGCACAACGGATCGCAGAGGTCTGCGCCTTTGCCAAAAGGGAACTCGGGTTTGACTATCTGGTCGACCTCACGCCCGTGGATAATTACGGCGAAGATCCACGGTTCCTGCTGGTGTATGAACTTTACGGATATGGCCATCGTCAGCATCTTCGACTCAAGATTGAGGTGAGTGAAGAACAGGCGGAAGTTCCCACTATAAGCACCGTTTGGCGGACTGCGGATTGGCACGAGCGGGAAGCCTTCGACATGATGGGAATTCGTTTCAAAGGGCACCCGGATCTGCGTCGAATCCTGATGTGGGAAGGTTACCCGTATTTTCCGCTCCGAAAGGATTTTCCTCTTGCTGGAAAGCCGTCAGAAATGCCGGACGTGGCTTTTACGAATCAAGCGCCTTTGGACGGTGGGCCCTTCGTTACAGTGGCCGGTGGTAAAGACACCATTGCGCGGGAACCACGAGTTCGTATCCCGGAAACCGATTCACTGGAGGCGAACAGCCGTCTGGAACGCCGCCGCGATCTGGGACGTGCTGATGAACAGCACGGAAATATTTTGCCGAGCAAATGAGCGTAACAGTTCAGGAAATTAAGTTTCGAGAGCCTGCGGGACGTATAGCGCAAGCGCTGCCGGTCCCGGCTGCTCCGGTGGGTGGCGCGCCCGATCTTCCGGAAATGCAGGGCGAAAAGATGATCCTGAACATGGGCCCATCCCATCCGGCCACGCACGGCGTGCTCCGAATTATTTTGGAACTTGATGGCGAGATGATCACGAAGGCAGTTCCCGATGTTGGTTATTTGCATCGTGGTGATGAAAAGATCGCCGAGAACATGACCTATACCCAATTCATCCCTTACACGGATCGATTGGATTATCTGGCGCCTCTGGCCAATAACGTTGCCTATGCGCTGGCTGTCGAGAAGTTGATGGGGATCGACAAGGCGCTGCCTCCGCGTTGCCAGTATATCCGGGTTATTTGCTGCGAGTTGGCCCGAATTTCCGCGCATTTGTTGGGTTTGGGTGCGTTCGCAATGGATGTGGGAGCGTTGACCGTCTTTTTGCACACGTTTTACGAACGTGAAAAACTTTACAACTTGTTTGAGGCGCTCACGGGCGCGCGCTTTACAACGACTTATACGCGTATCGGTGGGCTCTCCAGAGACTTGCCGCCGGGATGGATCGAGCAATGCCGAAAATTCCTGGACGAAGTGGTGGTCAATTTTGACGAGTCTGAGAAACTTCTGACGCGCAACCGAATTTTTGTCGATCGTACCCGTGATGTAGGTGTGATCCCGCGCGACGTTGCCATCGATTACGGTTTAACCGGCCCAAACTTGCGCGGTAGCGGCGTCGATTACGATTTGCGGAAAGCCCATCCGTATCTGGTCTACGACCAGCTTGAGTTCGAGATTCCGGTTGGTTCAGTGGGGGATTGTTATGATCGATATCTGGTGCGTATGGAAGAAATGCGCCAGAGCGTTCGTATCGTTAAGCAGTGCCTGGATAAGTTACCAGACGGTCCGATCAACGTAGGAGACGGCAAAACGGTGTTGCCTCCAAAGGAAAAAGTTTTGACGCGAATGGAGGAGCTGATCCACCAATTTATTTTGGTGACGCAGGGAGTTCATGTACCACCTGGTGAGATTTATTTCGGCGCTGAAAATCCAAAGGGTGAGCTCGGATTCTATATTAACAGCAAGGGTGGAGGAACGCCGCACCGAATGAAGATTCGTGCGCCGTCCTTTGTTAATCTGAGCGTTCTTCCCTACGTGCTTCCAAATCATATGATGAGCGATACAGTGGCGATTCTGGGCTCGCTCGACTTCGTGATGGGAGAATGCGACCGATGAATGCTGGCATTGGCAATATAAGTGCATCGGCGGAGTTGGTCGTTCCTGCGAATCTGGAAGCTGAGATCGACGAGTTGATAACGCATTATCCCCAAAAACGAAGTGCGTCATTGATGTTGTTGCACGCGCTCCAGGAACATTTTGGTTGGATTTCGGAGCCGGCAATTCATTGGGTTGCAAAAAAGCTCGGATTGCAGCCGATCAATGTTTTGGAACTGGTCACGTTTTATCCCATGTTCCGGCAGCACCCAGCCGGGAAGTATCAGATCAAAGTCTGCCGAACATTAAGTTGCGCTTTGGGTG
>JAQGOX010000286.1 GCA_028293365.1 Verrucomicrobiales bacterium
GACCGCAGAAATACCCACTAAACTTGGTCGAATCGCCGAAATTGCGCTGGAGATTTTGAGCGAAAGGATAGGAGGGTGATCCCAGGATGCTGTTTGCTCCCTGCGTGTCGAAAGGAAATTGAGCGATCCGGATTGGTTTGTGGCCAAACGCAAAAATGTGCCGCACCTTCGGATTTGCTTCAGCACGCTTTAGATCTTCCGCGATCCAATTATATGCAATCCATCCTTTCGGAGGATTTTCAGCATTACTAAGGGTGTCTGTATCGATGACAATAAAATGGTTGCCGAATTTATCATCGAATGAATAAGTCAATCGACTGTTGTCGCGAAAGAGTAGATCCGCGTTGGGGGGAGCTGAAATCGGGCCATTCCCACCGAATTGGTCAAACCCATTCTTTTTCAACGATTCAATCCAAATCGGATCCGCGTTCGGCTCAGGAATTTCCACCAGCTTTCCATTCCGATTCACAATTCTCAGCAGTTCATGATTTCCCGGGATCAGGACCAGGGGCACGTTAAGACCACATTCGCGAGCCATCTGATGGTATTGCTTCATCCATGCGTCAAGCTGGAGTCGAAGTGTGGCACCTTCATCGTCTTTCCCGTTCTCAACCAAATCTCCACAAAAGAAAATATACGAAGGCTTTGGGTTCAGCGCCGCAATATCTTTCACTGACTGGCGAAGCTGGGCCAGGTCGTCGGCAATGCAGTCGCCTATAACCACGAAAGAGTTCGCCTGCTCACGAGTGTTCGAAGCTTTCGGCCCGGTCTGACAACCGAGGCCAAAAAGAACAAAAACCGAAAGAATTAATAATCGAAGGTTATTTACCATCTGTTGATTCTTGTCCGTCATATCCCGAAAAAAACTGTATGAGAATCGATGAGCGAACAAAACAAATATTTTGTCAGAAGAGCCCGGATAGCATAGAAACGTGCGCCTGAACACGCCTTCTACAAACCATAGTCAGAAAGAAAACGAGGCTATGAAACAGGCGGAAGCCGCATGGAACTAATCAAATTCGTCAAAGGTGAATCACCGAAGGCACTTCAGGTGATCATTCTTATGTCATGCGCCGCCGGTATTTCGAATAGCGCCCTGGTAGCCTTGATCAACGCGGGCGCCGCCGCCGCGAACAACCGGACCACCGCGACCCGGGATTTTTTCCTATTTCTTTTGGCTCTTGGTGTCATGGCCTACACGAATGTGACTGCGGCCACCCGAGGTCGTTTGCTCATGGAATCGTCGGTGAGCAAGTTGCGCACCCGCATTTTTGATAAAATCCGCCGCTCGGACCTTGGTGTCGTGGAATCGCTGAAGCACAACGAGGTAATCGCCAAGATGTCGAAGAACGTTGGCCAGGTCCTGAATGCGACTGATATCCTGGTTGCGTCATCGCAATCAACGCTAATGATGCTGGCATGTTCATTTTATTTGGCCGCCATTTCAGTGCCGGCGTTTCTGATTGTAATGATCGGGGTCGGAGCCCTCGGATACGTTCGTTATGTCAGGGATAAAACGCAACACGCGCGATTTGAGGGGCTTATCAATCAGGAGGGACGCCAGGCAGCGTTTATCGCGCACCTGATGGAAGGCTTCAAAGAAACCAAAATCAACGATGCGAAAAGCCGTGCGCTTTTTGAAGCGTACACTCAGATCGTGGATGAAACCCGCGAACTCGGAATCCAGGCGGGTCGAAGAAACATCGTAAATGGTTTTTATCTCCAAATTGGCGTCTATTTAATTTTGCTGGTTACGGTCTTCATCATGCCGCGTTATCTGGAAACGTTTGGCGAGGAGATCATGGCGATCACCTCCGTAGTTCTCTTCCTAGTAGGCACCTTTATGGCAATGGTTCAAACGATTCCAATTTTCATGCGAACTAATGCCGCATTGCGGGACCTCTACCGGCTGGAAGAGCAACTGGATCAATCGACCGAAAAAACGCCCGCTCCGGCCCCGAAGCTGAGAAAGACGCTGGCTGAATTCAAGGAGATCGAACTGAGGGATATCTTTTTCAGCTATGAACAGGAAGCCGGAGACGCAGGATTCACCGTCGGCCCTATTGACATGGTGATTCCGCGCGGCGAATTGCTTTTTATTGTGGGTGGAAATGGAAGCGGAAAATCGACTTTTCTTAAGCTGTTGACCGGATTGTACCATCCAAAATCGGGACGAATATCGGTGGACGAAAAGCTCATTGATAAAGAAAATGTTTTTTGCTATCGCGATCTCTTTTCCGTAATTTTCGGAGACTTTCATTTATTCGATCGCTTTTATGGATGTGAGGATATCGACGTGGAACGGGTGGAGGAACTCATCCGCACGATGAAATTGGAGGACAAGGTCGAATTTAAAGACGGCCGTTTCTCCACTTTGAATCTCTCGACCGGCCAAAGAAAACGGCTCGCATTGATCGCGGCGCTGGTCGAAGACAAAGAGATTTATGTTTTCGATGAGTGGGCGGCGGACCAGGACCAGCATTTCCGTAAATATTTTTACGAAGTATTGCTTCACAATTTGAAAAATGCGGGAAAAACAATCATCGTCGTGACTCACGATGACAGCTACTTCCAAACCGCGGACCGCGTGATCAAATTCGAATACGGCAAGATTTTAAGAGCCAGGACGTGAGGCCAAAAACCCGGCGGTTTGGTTTGCGGGAGATTCGCTCTATAGGGGCAATGCGGCGACTGTTTTCCGCAACCAATCCACCGCACCACCATCCGAAGCCGCATTTCCAGGCCAATGAAAGAGGGCATCCCAAAACGAGTCCTTACCTTTCCAGTGCCTGGAAACGATTGCGACGTCATAGTCAGCAAAGATTTGAGTATGAAAAATGATCAAGTTGATAATGCCGAGGCGATAGTCGTTCCATAGATCCTCGAGGGAATAATTTGTGACTCCGCCAGCGAGCAGTCCGCGATAATACAGGTCAACGAATCGTTCCTCATGGGCGCGCCGCTGATCGGGTAGCAAGCCGCTGACGATAATCCGCGACAAATCGATTGCCCCCGAATCGACCGAAACACTCTGCCAATCGATCACATAAAAAGACTCTTTGACGGAATCTGGAAACAGAATTTGTCCGCGATGAAAGGACCCGTGGCACATCGTCAATGGCCTTCGCCGAGCGTATTCGGCCAAAGTATTTGCGTGGGCCAGCCAGAGTTCCACAATAGCAAAGGAAATCTCCCCGAAATCGGCGCGAAACTTTTCACCGACCTTCTGAAAAGCTCGCTTCACTTTTTGAATGCGGAGTTCCAATAGGTCGGGGGCATTCTCACTTTCGACCCCCTCCAGATCCTTTTTCCGTTCCCACCACTTCGCATGAAATGCAGAAAGGTATCGAATGGCCAGTTCGACATCCGCTGGGCTGCCATCGTGCATGTCGCGCATATGCGAGTGCTCGATGTATTCGAGCAACAGGAAACACCGGTTCTCCTTTGCGTCATGGCTCGCAGCATAACATTGCGGTGTCGGAATGCCGGGATCGGAACCGAAACGTGCATAGAACTCGATTTCTCTTTCGTATAAACGGTAGTCCCTGAGAGCCTGACGCACCATTTCGACATCGGAAGAGAACTTCGCAATGGCTTTTTCGGGAGCCCGTTCCGCGGAATGATCGTACGTGAACCTCAGCACGTAAACCAGCGAAGTCCCCCCCTGCCCCGACAACGGAGTGGCGTCGAAAGTCGTTATGCGCGCCGCCCCAAGCCAACCTTTCTCGAAGAAGAGTTCGTTCAACCACTCAACCGTTAGTTCCGCGAGGCGATAGGGGAAGCTCATCAGTAATCGTTCGTTCTACGCTGTATTGCGAAACCGCGCCTCAATATTTTCTTTAACTGCATGCAAATGGAATGTCTTGTCATGCATCGCCTGCTCTTTTTTTACAATAATTGGTAGAGTTTCCCGTATGGGATCGACCAGCAGATTCTTTAGCGCCACCAATGAAATCCTCGGTTTCTCAGCGAGAGATCGCGCCATTTCGATCGCATGAGGCAGGACTTCGCTGCGTGGCAACACTGGAAAAGAAACCCCTCGCTGTTTCAACTCCTCCCCTCTGTATGTGCGGGCGAGGAAAAGCATTTCCTCCGCCAGAACTAATCCGAGTTTCTTCGGAACGATAGAGGTGGCGCCCATACCGGGGGTGAACCCATAATTCATGAAATTCGTGGTGTAAACGCTCTCCCGGCTCAGCACGATCAGATCAGCGAATAAACCCATAACCAGGCCACCGCCGATCCCGTGGCCTTGCATCGCTGCGATGACCGGGACCGGGCAGTCCAGAGCAAGGCTATAAATATTCGTATCGGTAAAACTCCCCTTTCCTTCATGAAGAGACAACAATCCCTCCCGTGTTCCACCTGTTGCGAAGTAAGAGTCATATCCGGTCAGGACCACCGCTTTGCATGCTTCATTCGCGCCGATTTTTCCAAATGTCTCAAGCAGGCCTAATGTCAGTCCCTCAGAAAATGCATTGCCACTCGCTCGGTCCTGCATCTTGACGAGCAGAATTCCAGGTTCGATTTCCGTTAGTTCAACGACTGGTTCCATTAAATCGCGGGGGTTTCCCAGGGAAACAAACCCGTCTCCACGTATCGCGAGATCATTTCGATGTTTCTTCGGTCCATAAAAACATCCCGATTTCCTGCAAGCGCCTTTGCTTTCGAACGGGCCAGGATGTCATCCAACGAATGAAAATACTTTTTGTATTTCTCAATACCGCTTCGGGATAACCGTCTCAGACGGAGCAAATGTTTTCGAAGCAGGTCTTTACTATTAACATCAAATGCGTCCACGAGCCCCCATTGATGCGCTTGATCCACTGAAATCGGCTGCGTCATTAAGGTCATATAATGCGCTTTTTGAAAGCCAATCCGACGGATCAAAAAAGGAAGCACACAAGCGGGATACAGACCGAAGAGCAATTCCGACAAGCTGAATACAGCGGTTTTGTCCGCCAGCACAATGTCACACGCGGCCACAAAGCCAATTCCGCCAGCATTGGCCTGACCGCGCACATGCGCTACGGATACGAAGGGTCCGGTTGCCAAATCGGTCCATAACTCGTAGAGCGGCCCGGGGTTTTGTTCACCTTGAATCCCCTGAGAAACGGACTGATGAACTTCTTTGAAATCAGCTCCAAAACAGAAAACTTCCGCCGAACCTTCCAGAACCAGGATTTTGGTGGACTCATCGAATCGGGCCAACACCTGATGGCACTCCTCAATCATCAGATCATTGATCGTATTCCTGGATTCAGGTCGATGAAATCGAATCGTGCACACGGGCGGCTCGAATTCGACCACGATGGTTTGGAATACATCACTCATGTCACCCACTCATACTCCCGATGGTAATCTTTGATCTGCCGCAAGAACAGGCGCGTGGTTCCCTTTGGCACGATCCTGGCCTCTGGCACGAGACTCGTATCGAGAACCGTGTCGCGAGTTCCGAAACGAACGGCGCCAGCACCGCGCAGAATCGACTCGTATTGCTCCATGTTTAGTTCGTGGCGTTCGTCCAATTGTCGTCCAATTCCGAACTGCCGCAAACGGCGTTGTCCATCCGATGTAACTACGCCGCTAAAAAACTCAGAACAACATCCCGAGCCATAGGAGAAAATGCCAATGCGCTGTGCGGGGGAATATTCTCCGTGATCGATGGTGCTTGCCAGTGACAATGCTGTCGAAGCTCCCATTATATTCCCCACCCGCCGGCAATAATTCATTCCGGGAGTAACTCGACGTTCAAAGTCGGCGCCGATTTCGTCAAGTTTGGCCTTGGTCATCTTACGCATCATCATCCGGTGCGCTCCCTTGATCATGCCACCGAAAGGAGTATGAAATGCGAGATATCCGAAGCTAGTGGCGTAATCAACTCCCGAAACTCTTTTTTGGTACTCCAAATACGCGTGTTCCAGACAATCGAGATACGACAGCAAAGATAGGTCAGCATCACCAGCATCTCCATCTGGAAACGGCCTGCAGGCATCCATTACTTCGTAACCATAGTAACCATTGGCACCCACATCCACTTCCATGATGTAGGGGGTCTCGCTAATCAACATCGCCACGGCGCCAGAACCGCCGCTGGGTTCGGTGAAAGCCCAATCTCCTTTTAACGTATGCTGATTTTCGTCAGTCAGGATATGGCGGGACAGATCGGTTGCAACAACCAAAGCTTTCGCTCCAGGAGAAGTCGCTGAAAGCACAAAATTGACCGCCATCTGGATGCCAGCCACACCGGAATAGCACGCGTTTTTCAGCTCAAATAACCGGCAGTTCCGATTCAGTTTGAGGTAATCGTGAATGTAAGTGCTGAGTGATTTTCCAAAATCAAGGCCAGACTCGGTGCAGACCACCAGCATTTCGATTCGATCTTTTTCTGAGACAGATAACGCGTCGACCAGTGGTTTTGACGCGTTGACGCCGAAGCTGACTGCATCTTCGTAGGGTAAAGCAACCGTCTTTTCCTTCATCAAAAGATTCTCAAAGCGAACCGAATCGAGACTGCGATATTTGGCCAGTTTAGCTACATCGAGGAAAGCGGTGCCGCCGAAAGCGTGCATCGCTTCGATGCCGACATGTGTAATCATCTTAAATTGGTATTAATTCCTGATGCGGTGCACCGAAATTCGCTCGCTTGGTTGGCCGCGCCAACCTCCCCCGAAATCAGGTTAAAGATGATTCACAGATAAGAACCAAATCGCAACTCGATAATACAGAACAGGCTTCGGGGACGAGCACGGTGCTTTGGATTTGGTTGTGCCCCGCACGGAGCCAGACTCATTTGTGATTGCTTTGCTGTCTATCAAAAATGTTTCCAAGACCGCGCAAAAGATTTTCGGCAGGAGTGGCATTAGTCTGCGCCAGGCTCGAAACATTAGTGGCAACCTGATTCGTGGCGTTATTGAAAAGTGCCGCAAGCGAATTCAGAGCGCTGCCAGCATTGTTTGTGTTTGTAATGTTGGTTTGCGTCTGTTGCTCGCGCGCCACCCAATCCCGCAGTTTTTGGATCAAGTTTGTTCCGGTTAGAGTATTTGAATTCGCAGAATTCGTGGATGCATGGGCTGCAAGCGCATTGGTCAACGCGGCCCAGGAGCGTTGCGTAGCCGAATTCGTACTCGAATTGGTGCCGTTGGATTGTTGCGCCTGGAGCCAATCGCGCAGTTTCTGGACCAGGTTAGTCGAGACCGAAGGACTATTAGTTCCCGGCGCTTCATTGCCGAGGAATGTGCCAAGACGATCGGCGAGCAACGCCGTGTTCGTCCCCATGGAGTTTGTTTGGGCTGGATGAGATAAAAGACTGTCGAGAACAAGCGAACCCACGGATGTTCGATTAGTATCGTTTGTGTTCGAGGCGCTGTTTGTTCGCACCGACTGGCGGTTAAAAAATCCCCCGACAGCATTCAAAAAAGATCGGAAGAGCA
>JAQGOX010000301.1 GCA_028293365.1 Verrucomicrobiales bacterium
ATGCCTATTTCGCGGGTCCTTCGGCTGACTGAGTACGACATGACGCCGTAAATTCCCAGGGCCGCGAGGAGCATCGCGGTGAGGGCAAATGCTCCGAGCAACGTGGGAAGGAATTGCTGGTTGTGCAGCGATTCCCTGAGCGCGTGGCCCATGGTTTTCATTCGTGTGAGATCAAAATCACGAAGTCCTTTTAGTATTTCCTGACGAAGTGCTGGAATCGCCCCGATGGTATTGCCATCGGTCCGGATCATGAGCGTGAGAGAAATGGCGCGGGGTTGGAGGGTTTGCCGATAGAGATAGGGCCCGGGCCTTTCGGTCAGATTCTGGATCTGGCTGTCCTTCACCACCCCATTTATTACGTGGGAGCCGACCTTCTTTCCGAGCGGTGTTTGTCCGGGCCAATAACGTCTGGCAAAGCTCTCGTTGATCCAAATCAACGAACCGTTCTCGCGCAGAGTTTGGTCAGGCGCCTGGATAATGGGAATTTCCAAAGTCTCGAAGTATTTTGGCCCGACCTCGGTGAATTCCACATTGATGAATTCGTCCTTTCGCGGCGTATATCCCTCGATATGTCCGGCAGGAAATGAAGCGCCGCCGTTTCCGAGCAACGGAAAATACCAGGTGTAGCTCACCGATCGGATACCCGGTAAAGCGGATAGCCTTTCGGCAAGATCCTGATAAAATGGACCGACTGATTCCTCGCTAAATCCTGTTGTCTCCAATGGAACGACAATCAAATCTTTGGAATTGAAGCCGGGATTCATTGCCACAAGATCCGCGAAACTTCTCACGCATAATCCCGCGCCGATCAATAGCAGAAAGCAAAGGGCCACTTGACCCGCAACCAAAGCATCGCGCAGGTCAAAGCGACGGCCGCTTCCGAGTGAAGGTGTTTCGTTTTTGAGGGCGGCGTTGGAGTCGCAGCGCGCGGTTTGCCAGGCTGGAGCCGTTCCGAAAATCAGTCCGGTTAGAATTGAAACAACCAGCGCGAAACTGATCACCCGGTAATCCACGTGCGTTTGCACGACCAGTTCAAGACCAGCAGGTTTAAGAGCTGTCAGAGCCTGGTTCAGCCAGCGCGCAAAGAGAATGCCCGCAACGCCACCGCTCAACGAGAGGAGCAGGCTTTCCGTCAGCATCTGCCTGAGAAGCCGCCAGCGGCTGGCCCCGAGCGAAATTCTGACGCCAATTTCTTTCCTTCGCCCCATCGCCCGCGCCAGTAACAGGTTCGAAACGTTGGCACACGCGATCAACAACACCAGGCCTGCCACCGACAGAGCGAGGGCGGTGGCTTTTCTAACAGCGCCGTGTGATTTAAAAGCTCCCCAATTTCCCAATGCCGCGTACCGGAGTTCCGTTTTCAGATCCGACCGGAAGACACCCTCGTTTCCGTAGTCAGGGAGGGGGACACCTTGATACTTTTCCGCAACGTTGTGCACGACGATGTCCAAGGCTGCGGTTGCTTTTTTGCGGGAAACCCCTGGTGCCAGTCGTCCGACCATGCGAAAATTCACCGACGTGGCCTTGCGAAAATGTTCTCCCATGGCACTCGGCAGCCAGACGTCGGGCCGCAACTTGTCAAGGCCTGTGAATCCGGCGGGGGCTACGCCAATGACCGTACATATCAGCGGTTCGGCATAATTCGGGCTAAGGGTTAAGGTTTTTCCGATAACCGATGCATCAGCTTTGAACTCTCCCTGCCAAAGAGCATGACTGATGACAGCCAGCGGCGGCTGACCTGGGTTTTGGTCATCGTCAGCAGAAAACGTTCGGCCCTTCACTGGGACCGCTCCCAGAACCGCAAAATAGTTTGCGGAGGTCAATTGGACCAACCCGTATCGCGAGTTCTCACCGGTTTGCATTGGCGAAAATACTGTGGAGTAGCCCAATAATTCGGAGAAAACGCGATTCTGTTTCAGATAATCCTGATAGATGGGATACGGAATGCGTTGGTCCGAATAGTCACCGCTCGAGTCGATCAGCACGATACCGAGCAATTCTTCGGGATTTTTAAAGCGCATCGGCCGAAGCAATTGTTCGTTCACAAGGCTGAAAATCGCCGTATTCGCGCCGATCCCAAGCGCCAGCGTCAGCACGGCCACCGCCGTGAAGCCTGGATTCTTGCGCAACATCCGCGCCCCATAACGAACGTCTTGAACCGTTTGCTCAATCCAATTGACGCTCCGCTGGTCGCGGCAGGTCTCCTTGATCGATTCCATCCAGCCGAATTGCCGCCGTGCCGCGTAGCGCGCCTCCTCAGCGCTCATTCCGGCGCCGATATTCTGTTGCGTGCGCAGCTCGACATGCGACCGCATCTCTTCGTCCATCTCCGCATCGAGTTTGCGCTCCTGAAACAATGCCCGGAACCGTAACTTAATCTTTTTCAGCAAATTCATTGGCCTCCGTCCTTCTGAATTCAACCTCCCTTGCTCATTCGCTTCTCAGTGCCATCATGGGATCTACTTTCGCAGCGCGGCGCGCCGGGATGTAGCATGCCAATAATATTGCTGCGATCAGACCGGCTGGGACGATCGCGAACGTCCAGGGGTCGAGCGCACTGATTTCAAACAGCATGCTGCTCAACAGGCGGGAGGTAGCAAATGTGCAAGTGATTCCAATCAGCACGCCGATTGCCGCGAGCTGGCTTCCCTCCCACAGGATTAGGCCAAGAATATTTCGTTTCTGTGCACCCAGTGCCATCCTTAGCCCAAGCTCTTGCGTCCGCTGGCTGACGGTATACGCAATCACGCTGTAAATCCCGACCGCAGCCAGTGCGAATGCGAGGAGGGCAAGCAACGCGAGAAGCAGCGTTCGGAAACGGGCCAGCCGTGAATAATTCGCCAGATGTTCTTCCATCGTCTGCAACGGTCCGGTCGATTGATCCGCATCGAGCGTTTGAACCTCCCGCGCTACGATTTTCTCAAATTGAGGAATCTTTGATCCACCGCGGACTGTCAGCCACATCGAGCCTTCATTTATTTGCTGGTAGTGCATATAAAGTTGCGGCGTCGGCAGTTCGGTCGGATTCTTTTGGCGGACTGCCCCTGCAATGCCCACGATCTTAAACGGTGCCTGTCCCTGCCCTTCAATCAGTACTTGCCGCCCCAGTGGATTTGTGTTTGGAAAATAACGCCGGACGAGTGATTCATCCACCACCAGGGCGCGCGGTGATTGTTCCGTATCATGATCGTCAAGATTACGCCCCTGCAAAAGAGGGATTTCCATAGTGCGAAAATAGGACGGTGTCACGTAATTGAACCGCGCCACTGGTTCTTTGCCTGGAATGATCGAGCCGCCAACTTCTTTGAACCAGACCGTGACCTGAGTATCGGCAACTGGCAAAGCGCAGACCATGCCTGAGTTTTCGAAACCATGAATTGCGCGAATGCGCTCGAAGAGCTGACGAAAGAATAGTTGATTCTTTCCGTGCGCGCCGTATTTCCACCAGGGCAGGCTGATGCGAATCGTTGCGAGATCATGCGGATCAAAACCGTTCGAAACACGAGTGAGATTCTGAAAGCTCTGCAAGAGCAGACCAGCGCCGATCAGGAGAATGACCGCAAGAGCGATTTCGGAAATGACAAGACCGCACCGAACGCGCTGTTGCGGCCTGCTGGCGGTGACCGCTTTGCTCCCGTCTTTTAGCCGGCCGGACAATTCAAAACGGGAGGAGTGAAGCGCGGGTAATAGGCCGAATAGTATTCCGGTGGCAACCGAGACGACCAGGCAGGTCAGCAGCATGAAAGGATCAAGATGCGTTTCGGCGAGGCGCGGAACGTTGGGGGGCGCCAGCAGGATTAATGAGCGTATCGCGAGAACCGCGGCGACTAGTCCGGTGGCCCCACCGAGCAGGGACAGCAACACACTTTCGACCAGCAGTTGCCGGATGATCCGGCCTCGACTCGCGCCAAGCGCCGAGCGGATGACCAACTCCTTTTGCCTGACGAAACCGCGCGCGAGTTGAAGGTTGGCAGTGTTCGCGCACGCAATCAGCAGCACCACTCCTACTGCGCAAAGCAAGAGCAGCAGAGCGGGTTTGAACTCCCCGACGAGATCTTCGTGCAACGGAATTAGCGCGACACTCAGCGTTTCGTTCGAATCGGGATATTGTTGTTCCAACCGCGCTGCGATTGCACGCATCTCCACGTTCGCCCGCGACAGAGACACTTGTTCATGCAATCGCCCGATCACGAATGAAAAGTGATCGTTCCTTTTTGCGAAGAGATCGGGACCGGCGGCGTAGGGAATCCAAAGATCGACCCGGTCCGGAAACCGGAATTCCGGGGGCATGATTCCGCACACCAGATACTTCTTTCCATCCAGCCCCACTGTGTGATCGATCAGGTTCGTGTCTCCACCAAATCGGCGCTGCCAAAGCGAATAGCTTAGCACCGCGACCTGGTCATGGCCCGAAACATCCTCTTCGGCCAGCAGGGTGCGCCCAAGAAAAGGTGGAACGCCCAACACGCCGAAAAACTCGGCCGAAACCCGCGCCATGCGTACTTCCCCCGGATTGGGAGTGTCCGTAAAATGGAAATCACCGGTTCGGTAATACGCCAGATACTGAAAGGAGCGGCTCTGGGCTTTCCAATCAGCAATATCAGCAAGCGAGGATCGCGCCCTAGAAGTTTTGGTTGAAGCCCGCTGACTCCAAATCTGCACGATTCGATCCGATTCGTGGAATGGGAGAGGGCGAAGCAAGACCGTGTTTACAACACTGAAAATCGCCGTATTCGCGCCGATCCCGAGAGCCAGCGTGAGCACGGCCACTGCTGTGAACCCAGGATTCTTCACCAGAATCCGCGCCCCATAGCGAATGTCTTGAACCGTCTGCTCAATCCAACCGACGCCCCGCTGGTCGCGGCAGGTCTCCTTGATCGACTCCGCCCAGCCGAATTGACGCCGCGCCGCGTAGCGCGCCTCCTCAGCGCTCATTCCGGCGGCGATATTCTGCTGCGTTCGCATTTCAATATGCGCACGCATCTCCTCGTCCATTTCCGCATCGAGCTTGCGCTTATGGAGGAGCGCATGAAGCCAGCCAAATAATCCTAGTTTCTTCATCACATCTTTTGTGATTCTTCCTTCATTCACTCCGCAACGCCTCGATTGAATCGAAGCGCGACGCACGCACCGCAGGCAGGCAGCAAGCTAAAAGTGCAACGCCCGCGAACAGCAGTGCCATTCCCATAAGCGTCACTGCGTCAGCTGATTCAACCCCAAAAAGGAAAGACTTCAGAATGCGCCCTAATCCCAGTGCTACGGTTACTCCAAGAGCCAGCCCAACCGCGATTAGTCGCAGACCGCTACCGAGCACTGAGCGAATAATGCTTGATCGCTGGCCTCCAACAGCCATGCGGATCGCAATTTCCCGACGTCGTGAACCGATCGATAAAGAAACTACTCCGTAGATCCCAACTAGGGCCAGCGCGCTCGCCACGAACGAGAATCCCACTAACAGCCACATAGCAAAAGTTTGGGACGCGAACGACTCCCTGCGGATTTGTTCAAAAGTTTTTACGTGTTCGATGACAACCGTCGGATCAATCGAGCGCAATTCATGCCGCACGGAGGCGATCAATTGGCGAGGGTCAGAAGTC
>JAQGOX010000326.1 GCA_028293365.1 Verrucomicrobiales bacterium
AAAAAACTGGGAGAAATGGTTGCCCAAATAATGAAGCCTCGCATCCGGTCCGGTTCGCCACGCGGTCGTGTTTAGACGAATTCCAAAATACGGCAGCGTGTGGCATTTCTCTCCTTCCACCAAATTAGCAAACGATTCCCGGGCGTTGTTGCCTTGAACGGCGTTTCGTTTGAAGTGGAATCGGGCAGTTGCCACGCTTTGATGGGCGAGAATGGCGCGGGCAAAAGTACTCTCGGCAAGATTTTAGCAGGAGTTTACACGGCTGACAGCGGTCAAATCCGCCTCGATGGCCGGGAAATTTCGCCAGCCAACCCAATCGTCGCACGCTCTCTTGGAATCGCTATTGTCCATCAGGAACTCGCGTTCTGTCCCAATCTCACCATCGCGGAAAATCTTTGCCTGGGGATGCTGCCAGCCGAGTGCGGTTGGTTGAAACGGGGTGAGATGCGGAAGATCGCTCGCGCGATGCTCGATCGGATCGAAGCGCATTTCGATGTCGATTTGCCCATAAGCGAGCTCTCCACGGCTCAGGAACAAATGGTGCAAATTGCCGGAGCTGTGGGAACTAATGCTCGCATCATCGTCATGGATGAACCGACCAGTTCGCTTTCGTTGCGCGAAAGTGAACGATTGTTTGACCTGCTTCGATCATTGAAAACGGCAGCCATTACAGTGCTGTATGTCTCTCATAGGTTGGAAGAGATATTTCAATTATGCGATCGAATTACGGTTCTTCGCGATGGAGGCCATGTCGCGACTGAGGCGATTGCCGGAACGGATCAGAATAGAGTCATTCAACAAATGGTGGGTCGTGATGTCCCTAAACATTCACCAGAACATCTGCTTAAAAGGCCCGGGGAAGAAGTTCTGCGAGTGGCGAACCTGAATTCTCCTGGCAAATTCCGGAATATTAATTTCCATCTGCGCGCGGGAGAAATTGTTGGATTCGCTGGCCTGATCGGAGCGGGCCGGAGTGAAGTGGCCCATGGGATCATGGGGCTCGACCCAGCGGTTTCAGGGAGCATTCTTTCGCACGGAAAGCTCTTGCCGCTGCATTCGGTTCAGTGCGCCCTTCGCGCGGGTCTGGGTTACCTTCCGGAAGATCGCAAACGGCAGGGGCTTGTCTTAACTATGAATTGCAGGGAAAACACATCGCTCGCGGCTCTTAAGACTCTTTCGCGGCTGGGTGTTGTTCAGCGTGCTAAAGAGAATCGAATGGCGCGCGATTTCACGACCCGCCTGCGCGTGAAGACTCCCTCCATCGAATCCCAAATCAGTGGTTTGAGTGGCGGAAACCAGCAGAAAGTCGCTCTGGCCAAATGGCTTGCCTGCGAGTGCAAAGTGTTGATTGTTGATGAACCAACTCGTGGTGTGGATGTGGGCGCCAAGACGGAAATTCATGATTTGCTCGACGAACTCGCATGCAGCGGCGTGGCGATTATGCTGATCTCGTCCGAACTGCCGGAGGTTATGAAAATGGCCCGCAGGATCCTGGTGATGCGCACTGGTGAAATAACTGGCGAACTGGCTCGAGACGAGTTTTCGCAAACGGAGATTATGAGGCTGATGGCCGGGCTTTCGTAAAGTTCAGGAACCCGTTTGTTGTCGAGGTTCGAGCAAACGATCAATCTCCTCAGGCGAAAGTTTCATTTTTTCCCGGGCGACCTCCCGCACAGTACGGTTGGTTTCGTAGGCGTTTTTGGCAACAAGTGCCGCCTGATCGTACCCGACAACCGGCGCCAACGCGGTTGCCATTGCGAGGCTGCGTTCAATGTTACCTTCGCAACGAGTTTTTTCCGCAGTCAATCCCGCCACGCAGCGTCGAGCGAAAACCAGGCTGCCGTTCGCAAGGATCTCGATCGATTGCAACAGGTTGAAACCGATTACTGGAAGCATGACATTCAACTCGAAATTACCAAAAGTGTTACCAAACGTGATCGTCGCGTCGTTTCCGATTACCTGTGCACCGACCTGAATCAGCATTTCGCACATCACCGGATTTACTTTGCCGGGCATGATCGACGAACCGGGCTGTGTGGACGGCAGTTGTAATTCGCCGTATCCGAGCCGAGGGCCTGAGCCAAGAAACCGAATATCATTCGCAATTTTAATCAGGCTCGTTGCAACCGTTTTCAAAGCTCCGCTTGCTTCGACACAAGCATCCCGGCTTGCCTGTGCTTCAAAGTGGTTACGTGCTTCGCGCAATGGCAGTCCGGTTGCTTCAGAAAGAGCTGCGATCACTTTCTCTGCAAACAGCGGGTGAGTGTTCAATCCAGTACCGATTGCCGTGCCGCCTAGAGCGAGTTCCTGCAGGTGGCTCATGCTTTGCTCAATGCGGGAAATCGAATTCGCAATTTGAGTCGCATAACCGCTGAACTCCTGCCCTAAACGCATTGGAGTAGCGTCCTGCAAATGAGTGCGGCCAATTTTTAAAATAGTATCGAATTCATCTTCTTTTTCACTTAGACGATCGCGTAATTCGGCAAGGGCAGGGAGCAGCTTGTGCTTCATTTCCATAAGCGCCGCGAGATGGATTGCGCTTGGGATGACATCGTTGCTCGATTGCCCGCGGTTCACATGATCATTGGGATGTACGGAATGCGCCGCAGTTCCGAGCAGTTCCGAGGCTCGGTGCGCGATCACCTCATTGGCATTCATGTTGGTCGAAGTCCCCGAGCCCGTTTGGAAAATATCAACTACAAATTGGTGATCCCATTTTCCGTCGGCAACTTCCAGGGATGCCGTTTCGATTGCATGCGCAATGTTGGCGTCCAGTTCGCCGAGTTCCACATTCACCGTTGCGGCAAACCGTTTGATCAAGCCGATTGCAGAAATAAAACCGCGCGGGAAGCGCAGATTGCTGATGGGGAAGTTCTCAATCGCACGTGCAGTTTGGGCTCCGTAGTAAGCGTCACTAGGCACCTGCATTTCGCCCATGGAATCCTTTTCGATACGCAGATTTGCTCCCATCAGGAAAGACTACTCCTCTTTTTGAAAATTGCACAGGCGGCGGACGCTGACTCAGAGAGAACCTAACTGGCGTTTTTCAATTCCGATCGTGAGGGCTTCCGGAGGAGCAATATGGCGAACAAGCCAATGGCAAGCAGGCCGGTAACGGCCCAGATGCTGCTGTTTTTATTTTCGGGGAAAAAGTGTTGCGCCGTAAATCCCATGGCCGGTCCGGCGAAAATCCCTGCTCCAATCGCAGCTTCGTGAAAACCGCCATGAGAGCCCTTTTCGTCCCCGACATCCATCGAATAGTACAGAGAGGAATAATAAATCAGTCCTGCGGATAAACCGAAAATCATCTGATCG
>JAQGOX010000331.1 GCA_028293365.1 Verrucomicrobiales bacterium
CAACCACAAATTTTATGTGGTCTATAGCGCGTCGTTGCGTCCCAGCGCGCCGCCCAAATGGGACCACGCCGAGCGTCTCAGCTAAATCAAAGCCACCGGAAGCGATTTTTCCACGGCGGACATGTCCTCCGAGAGGATCCTTCTGGAAATCGACGAGCCGGACTGGAACCACAATAGCGGGCGTATCGCGTTCGGTCCTGACGGTTACCTTTATTGGACCGTTGGCGACGGCGGCGCTTTCAACGACGTCGGCGACGTGGAGCGCGGACGCGGTCACCCACCGGAAGGAAATGGCCAAAGGCTCCAGACCTTGCTCGGCAAGGTCCTGCGTCTTGACGTTGACCGTGGAACTCCTTACGGCATTCCCCGGGATAACCCATACGCCGACGGCCAGAAAGGCCTTCCGGAAATTTACGCCTACGGCCTGCGCAACCCTTGGGGCATTTCGTTCGATCGCGGCGGTCAACACGATCTGATTGTCACGGATGTGGGGCAGGATCGTTGGGAGGAAATCAACGTCATCGTCAACGGCGGCAACTACGGCTGGCGCTTGCGGGAAGGTTTCGACGGATTCGATCCGAACAACTCTCAAAGCGCTCCGACCAATTCGGTCAAAGTCGGAGCAGACGGAAAGCCGTTCGTCGATCCGGTTTTTGTTTATAAGACGTTGCGTGGACGCGGCACCGATCCCGATTCGTACGGCGTCACGATCACGGGCGGCTACGTCTATCGCGGCAAAGCGTTCCCTTCGCTGGTGGGCAAATACATTTTCGCCGATTGGTCGCGCAGCATGGCCTTCCCCGACGGCACACTGCTGGTCGCCACAATTCCACCGCCGGGTTCCGGTCCAGTGCGCTGGACCGCCCAACCGCTTGCCCTCAAGGACTTCCCCAATGGACGGATCAAATCCTACATCTGGGCGCTGGGGGAGGATGACGACGGAGAACTCTACGTGCTGGCCAACGGGATCAACTCTGTTACCAACACCCGCGGCAAGGTGTACAAGCTCGTATCCCAATAGCACCGGTTTGAAAAGTATCATACATTCCATGTGGCTGATCGTGTCGACGCTCGCCCTCAGCCCAGGCGTGGAAGCCGCGGACCGACCCGCTCTGCTTAAGGACGCTTTCAAGGATTATTTCGCCGTGGGAGCAGCCGTCAACCGCAGCATGGTGACTGGCGGGGCGGCGTTCCGCCGAAGCGCGGAGCAGAATGAAATGGATGTGGCTCTGCTCAAAGAGCAGTTCAATCAGATTTCCCCGGAAAACGATCTCAAATGGCAGCTCGTCCATCCGCGCGAAGGTGCGGATGGCTTTGACTTCGGACCGGCGGATTCCTTCGTGAATTTCGGACTTAGCAACAGGATGCAGATCGTTGGACACACCCTGGTATGGCATAGCCAGACTCCGAACTGGGTGTTCGCCGGCACGAACCCGCCGCCGGCCTCGGCGACGAACACCACGCCCAGCCCCGCCGTGGGTGCGGCCGCCACCAACGGGCCCGGGCTCGCTCGATTTGGTCGAGGATTTGGCGGCTACACGGGACCGCGTGCGTCGCGTGAGGAACTACTGCAGCGGATGCGCGATCACATTCACACCGTGGTCGGCCGCTATAAGGGCAAGATCAAAACGTGGGACGTGGTAAACGAAGCCCTCGCTGATGGCACTGGCACGAACGTTCTGCGGAATTCGCTTTGGCTCCAAATCGTTGGACCGGACTTCATCGCCAAGGCTTTCGAATATGCCCACGAAGCCGACCCCGATGCGATTCTCCGCTACAACGATTACGGATTGGAGAACCCGGAAAAACGCAAAAAGCTCATCGCGCTCATTAAAATGCTCCAGGCACGGAAGGCGCCGGTCCACGCCATCGGCTCGCAGGCCCACATCAATGTGTCGACGAGCTTCGAGATCATGGATCAGGCGTTGACGGAGATTGCCACCCTTGGCCTGCCCATCCACATTACCGAGTTGGACGTGAACAGCGCGCAAAGTGGCCAGCGTAATACCGGCGCGGACATCGCCAACAACGCCGCGACCGCGCAAGGCAACCTGGTTGCCGACGCCGACAAGAAACTTGCCGATGCCTACGGGGGAATTTTTCGTGCCTTCGTGAAGCACCGGAATGCCGTGAAGATGGTCACGTTCTGGGGGGTGAACGACGCCGTCTCCTGGCGCGCCCAGGGCAAGCCGCTCCTGTTCGACGGAAACAACCAGCCCAAGCCCGCCTTCGACGCCGTGATTGCCGAGGCGAAGCTTTCGACGTCAAAATGAAAAAAGAGGTTGCGACAATTACTTCGTGAACCGCACTCATCTGCGGTGACTCAACTCTCTGAGAGTCGAGCAATGCGATAAACTCTTTCAGATCCAGGCTGAGCTTGGATTGGAAGCCTGCAATCGCAGCGCTCATTTTTCCTCCACCACCAGCGAAACACGATCTGTACGTCTCATAGAGGTACTGCCCTGGCGATCGGTGCCCTCAACTTCAAAAACATTCGTTCCAGCATGCAACGAAACCGTCAGAGTCCAATCGATCGGAGTAATCCAGGTAACTTCAGCCGGTTCGGAATTAATTCGAATGCCATCCACTTGGAGAGGCGCCTTGCCATGCAACTTCAAACGGGTTTGCTCCCGAACGTTTTTGGACGGGGCGGCGACCGAAAAAGAAACTTCGTACGTGGAAAGCTGTTCAGCAATGTAAGCGCGCCGGGCGGCGAGGTACGCCTTGTTGGCGAGAGTGAGACTGGGATCATAACTCACACCATTCGATAAAAGGGCTTCGGCACGGACATCAAATGCAGATTCCAGATTACCGGGCCGTAAAGGTCCCTTTAGAATTTCCTGAAAGGATCGCAAATATTTTCGCTTGATTGCCGGCAGCTTCAGCATGGCATCAATTCGAGGATCGTTGGACACGAAGAGGTCGCTCGTCGGTTCTCTGCCGCCAAGTGCGAGTGTGGCATCCACATCCCATGGGATCAGGACGAACTTGCCCTTGCCGGGACGGTATAAGTAACAATTCTTGCCACGCTCCCATCCGTACGAATCCCAGTTTCCCAGCGTGCGTTGGCAGGCGAACACTCTGAACCATTCATCCAGGTCCGCCCACTCGTTCACCTTGTCGAAGTCGATCGGCGCATTGGGGTCAGCGTTTGGACTGATCGCATCGATCAACTGAAAGAAATCTTTGTAATCATTACCTGATTCCCCCGCCTGCAATCCTCGGAGGCGAAACATGAATCGATACGGTGCCGCGTTCAGATTTGTAGTTCCGGGAAAAGTACGGCGCAGCAAATCGGCGTCCTTGTTTTCAAACCCGGTGGCCACGGAATTGGTGAATTCGAACCAGTCCTCAATTTTGAAAAGTTGACCATGCGAGTCTCCCGTAAACCATTCATGAAGCGACTTTCGGTTCGGTTGCTGGACATCTTCATAAACAAAATGGCCCGGCAAACCTTCTACGGAACTTCTCTCGGTTCCGTTTACAAAAAAATGAATGAAGCGCCGGTGCAGATAGGGAAGCCCCATGTCCCGGAACAGTAGCAGTGAGACCGGCTCGCTCAATCCGCTCAGGTCACTGCTCCCCGCTCCGTCGCCATTTCCCGGAATGACGAGATTGAAATCGGTTTCTCCGAGGATTGGGCTGTCTTTCGGCAAATGAACGACATAATCAAACCGATTCGTGCCGTCCGGACCGGTGGCCATTTGGTCGGTATGCCACGGACTGCCTGCCGTTTGTGCTCCAGCGCCGTAAACCACCCGTTCATCATTATAAACAAATGTGACATCCAGATCCGCGTTGTTCAATCGATCGCGCCTGACCCAGCGATCCCGGTTTGCCTCCGTGAGCCAAAGCCTGTAAGTCGGCACCCGTCCACCGATCAATGGTTCTCCAAAACGAATTAAACATTCATGGGAAAGTGAATCGCCCGGAAAAAAGCGCTCTGAACTGATATCCGGAAATACCTTTGGGGGAAACGTATTTCCGGCATCCAACCGATTGGTTGCCGCAATGTGGAAAGCGACCAACTTCCCTGCGGGCTGGCTTGGAATCGTCGCGCTAAAAATGCCGTCATGCGCGACCTCGTCTCCCTGCTCGCCGAGGTCGTTCATCGAAACTTCCGCGAAACTCCTGGAAGGGTCGATGCGGTAGCGCAGTGAAATATTCTTCAACCCTTTGGAATCGTCCACTCGTGCCGTAACCACGACCGGTTGATTGGTAGCAGGAAGGACGGGGCTGTGGCGAACGTCGTAAAGCGCGGGTCCGGCAAGCGGTGCGCGGCGGCTATTCGCCTTCCCTGGAGTTCCGAGATTCGACGGTACCGACAAGCGCCCGAAGGCCTCGACTCCCCCGCCCTGCAACCGCAGCAACAGTTCCGGCCAGCCTTTTAGCCATCGAGCCTTGCAACGCAGAGTCACCGGGTCATTTTCCGATAACGCGAGGAAATCTGCGGACCGAATTTTGTTTGCTCCCGGATCACCGCGAGAACCTGCGCGAATATGCAAACTTTGAGTCCCGGTAAATCCCCCAGGCTCAATAGTTGACTGATCCAATGCGCCCTGCGGGACCCAACCAGATAATCCGGACTCAAAACCGGGATTGGAAACCAGGTTCAGATTGTCTTTTCGGACTACCTCGACGTCATCCAAAAGGCACTCGCCTTCACCGAGAAGGTAAACATGCAAATTGCTTCCCGCTGGATGGCCAAGCGCAGAACCGACTTTCCCGCTGAATTCAATCGTGGTCCAGGCGGATTTTGCCGATTCATCACTATCTCTCCAGTTATCCGCGAGCCGGGTGTTTGAATCGGGATCTACAAGTTCCAAGCTGC
>JAQGOX010000247.1 GCA_028293365.1 Verrucomicrobiales bacterium
ATGTCATACTCGCCGGGCACATGAACCTGCTCGATCTGGCCACGGGCGCAGCCGACGGTTCGATTTGGCATGACATCTTCGCGCCGCTCGAGTTCCTGAAGAGAACAATCGACTCCAACAAAATACACTTTCAGTCCCTGGAAAGCCACGCAGTATTCAGGCAGTAACTGCTCGGTTATGATGTCACCCAGAACAAGATTGTTGCCAGTCTTTGCGAGAGCGGCATAGGAGTGGGTCATTCCGCGAATGATATTCCAGGCCGCTTTACCCATCATGAGGCGGTAAGTTTTCGGGTTTGAAACCTTGAGTTGAACTTCAAAGCCTTCGCGGGTCCAGTCGTTGCTCGCGGTCGCGTAGGGATGATGCTGCGGCTGCAGGATTGATTCATGCAGCATGACATACTTCGACGCCATCATTCCAATAAACGTGTCGTAATCAGTCGCCAAGTACGGCTTCTGGGAAAGTTTTTGCACTTCGCGGGTCAAAGTTGTTTTACCAGCGCAGGTGGTGCTGTTTATCAGGATGATTTCACCGTATTCAGTCATGAAATTCTAATAATTTGCGTAATTATTTGTCGAAACTCCAACCGATTTAAGAGCGGCGTTATTAGGGGTGAAGCAATGTTCCCTGTCAAACAACAACGTATGACTTTTGCTTTTTGGATTTGGCGAGCGATTGTGTTGCCACCGTCTCGGCACTGTTCACGAACGCTCGGATCTCGCCGGCAACCTTGTTTACCAGCTTGGCTTCCTGAAGGATCGCATAGTGTGAGCCTTTTACGGGCAGAAAGCGTGATGCAATCTGGGGAAGATACTTCTCCCAAATATCGGAGGTTTCCGTTTTAAGACGAGTGCGCAGTTTGGCGGATTGCTTTCCTCCATCGTCTTTACCGTTAAGCGAGCCGTTTTCCGCGGCATAAAAATAGAGAATTTCACCGCGATAGAATCCACTCGGTTGATAGCTCTGGATTGCGCGTTTGTGAACGGCGAGGAGTTCAGTGATAGGCTGAACTGCGTCGAGCCCTATATCGCTTATCGATTCTGCGAGGTTGGGATATTCGCGCAAAAGATCCATTTCGCCTCGGCAGATTGAAACGTTTGTCGCGTTTCGCTTATTCAGCGCTGCTTTTTGGTGGTCGCCATTATGTCCATTGCTATGAATTCGGTTCATCTCTGCATTCTCATCAAAGTACGGCGTTAAACGAATCGAGGAACCGGCGATCGACGTAAAGCGGTCAAGGTGTTCCTGAAGGTAGCTGTCGATCATGATCAGGCGATCAACGGTCATCCCCCTTTTTTCCAATTGAAGGGCCATTTCGAGCGCCACCAGTCCACCCATGCTCCAACCGCCGAGAGACCAGGAGCCGTGAAACGGTTGTTTCAGCAGATGTTCGAGATAGAATTCGGCGACGGATTCAATCGATTCCAAAGGAGCGCATTCGCCTTGAAGGCCGGGAGGTTGAAAAACATAGAAAGGCTGATCCTGACCCAAAGCGCGGCTCAACGGAATGAAACTCAAGCTACTGCCGCCTATTCCAGGAGCAAAATAGAGCGGAGGACGCGAACCGCCCTTTTGGATCCCAACGAGGTTCGATATCGAAACTGGACCGTTAGTTGAGTCCAATCGTGCGGCGAGATCGGCAATACGGCTTGTTTCGAACAAAGTCGCCAAAGGTAACTTTACAGTAAATTCCCGATTGATTTTCGAGATCAAATCGAGGGCCAACAGGGAATGACCGCCAAGTTCGAAAAAGTCATCGAAAACACCCACGGTTTCACGGCGCAACGACTCGCGCCACAGATTGGCGAGGCGCTCCTCGGTCGCAGTGCGGGGCTTGCAATCACTACTGGTGGTTTCGAAATGAACCTCCTTCTGCGATAAGGTGCGGCGGTCCGCTTTGCCGCTGGAGGTGAGCGGAATCTTATCCAGGCGCACGAAGGCGCTCGGGACCATATAATCGGGCAGACGTTGCTTGAGATGGGCTCGGAGTGTGGAGTTGTCTTTTAATTCGGAGGCGACATACCAGGCGGCCAACTTTTTGCCAGCGCCTTCGCCATGCACAACGACAACAGCTTCCTGGATACCGTCCACCTGGAGCAGGGAGTCTTCGATTTCGCCGAGCTCAATTCTGAAACCACGAATTTTGACCTGATGATCGATGCGACCTAAATACTCGATCTCACCATCGACGGACCAACGCGCTAAATCGCCGGTGCGATAAAGTCTGGCACCGGGCTGAAAGAGATTCTCCCGAAATTTGTCGGCAGTCAGATCCGGGCGGTTCAGGTAACCGCGGGCGAGACCATCGCCAGCGATGCAAAGTTCGCCGGGAATACCGAGCGGAAGCAACTCGAGTTTGGAATCGACGATGTAGAGTTGAATGTTGGAGATCGGCTTTCCGATGGGGATTCGGACTGCGTCCTTCCGGACCGGCCAATAGGTCACGTCGATGGCAGCTTCGGTCGGGCCATAGAGGTTATGCAACTTTTGATTTTCGAATCGATCGAAGAAAAGATTCTTTTGCTGGAGCGTCAGTTCCTCGCCACTGCAAAAAACGTGCTTCAGGCTTTGACAACGTTCGACACCATCGACCATCAGGAATGCCTGGATCATCGAAGGAACAAAGTGTAGCACGGTAATCAATTGCTCCTGGATAAAGTCGCGAAGATATTCGGGGTCTTTGTGCTTTCCGGGTTCTGCGAGAACGAGGCGCGCTCCCACCATCAATGGCCAATGAAATTCCCAGCCGGAGACATCAAAGCTATAAGGGGTTTTTTGCAGCACCCGATCGTGGATATCAAGCTGATATTCGCGCTGCATCCAAACGATTCGATTGCAAAGGGCTTGATGCTCGACCATGACTCCTTTCGGATTGCCAGTGCTGCCTGACGTATAAAGAACGTAGGCGAGATTGCGGGAGCCGACATCGCGCTTGAGAACGGCTGCGCGTTTGGCATTCTTCGCGATCTTATCCCATTCAGTGTCGAGGTAAAAAACGGTCGTCCCCTGCCCTCTTATTTGAGGAGCTTTGGCGAGATGAGACTGGGAAAGTATCCAGGACGTTTTGCTGTCTTCCACCATGAAGCGCAATCGTTCTTCGGGGTAGTCCGGATCGAGGGGAAGATAGGCGCCGCCGGCTTTTAGAACGCCAAGAATGCCGACGACCATTTCGAATGATCGTTCGGAAAAAAGGCCGACGATCTCGTCAGGTTGAAGTCCGTGACTCTGGAGGTAAAGAGCGAGTTGCGTGCTTTTATCGTCGAGTTCGCGATACGAAAGAGATTGGCCTTTATAGACGAGGGCGATGGCGTCCGGAGTTACCGCAGTCTGTTTTTCAAAGAATTCGTGAATGCAGATCTCTTTTGGATAATCGGCGGCGGTGTTGTTGAACTGTTTCAACAAAAGGTCCCGTTCCGCGGTTGAAAGAAGTGATCCTGGGGCCAGGAAGTTGTGGGGATGGTCCAGCGCCTCTTCGAGAAGCTGTCTGATCTGGCCGGCCATGCGCGCTGCCGTCCGCGCATCCAGCAATGTTGGATTATATTTCAGGTTAAGCTGAAACTCGTTGCCCTGCTCGTAGATCTCCAGAGCCATTTCATATTCGCCCTCCTGATGAAGACCCTCCACCCACTCCATGCGCAAGGTCTTATCCATTCCCTGTTGGATCTCGCTGGCATCCGCGGACGGGAGAAAATTCTGATATTCGAACGCAACCTGAAACACCGGGTGGCGTCCCTTTGCCGATAAACCCAACTCGCGGACCAACGCCGGAAAGGGATAGCGACAGGCCATGCTCGACACCATGGTGCGCTGGAGGGTTTTCGTGAAATTCAAAAACGACTGCTCGCCAATATTTCGGGTCCGAATAGGGAGAATATTTACGAAATAACCGATGATTCGCCGAAAACGCTCCTCAGTTCGCTCATTTACAGGCATTCCCACAATGATATCGTTCTGGCCCGAATAGAGGTGCAGAAGTTGTTTAAACAAACTGAGAAATATGGAAGAAAGGTAGAGCCCGTTTTCTTTTGCGAAGGCCCTGGTTCGTTCGCCGAGGTTGGATGGGATACGTGTCGAGACCGTTTTCCCGACGAACGGCTGCGAGGCGGAACGAGAATAGTCCGTGGGAAAATCCAACTGTGGCAAATTGCCGGAGAGTTGGTCTTTCCAGTAGGCAAGAGACTCCGTGCCTTCTTTCCCACTCAGGCGCTGATTCTCAGCAAGGACGAAATCGTGATTACCGGCGCTGACAGACTTAACCATTGGTTGCCGTCCTTCGCGGTAAAGACGGTAGGCTTCCAGCAGCGATTGCATGAAAAGCCCGAACGAGCTGCCATCGAAAACGATATGGTGCACCGTAAAAACAACAACGGTCTCGTTTTCCGAAATTGCGAGAAGAGTCCCGCGAATGAGCGGGCCCCGCGCGAGATCAAAGGGCGCGCGTATGGATTGTTGAATCCATTGATTCACCCGAGCGTCCTCCCAATTAAACGCCTCGATTCTTTCGAGTTTTAATGGAGTTTCCGGCTGCGGAATTAGAAATGGCTGGCCATCCCTGACTTCAATTCTTGCGGAAAGAAGTGGGTGCTGCTTTAGAAGAAATTCGCAGGCCCGCTGGAAGCTGGCCAAATCCAGGGAATCATAAACTCGGAAGGTGAGCGGACAATTATAGGCGCTCATTTCGGGAAAGGCAGCCTGCAGAGCCCACAGTCCTTTTTGACCTTCAGAGAGCGGACAAGCCGAATCCAGGTCTCGATGGGATTCTGCGCGCGTGACTTCTTTGCGTCGAATGACGATCCGGGAGAATTTCGAAGCAAACTCGCTTCCGAGATATTCAGATAATTTGGAAATGGATGTGT
>JAQGOX010000369.1 GCA_028293365.1 Verrucomicrobiales bacterium
TCGGTCATCCTTTTCAAATTCTCGAATGAATAAATCTCGCTCTTGCCATTCCGGGTGAACTCGATTTTTTTCTCGTTGGCCAATTTGGTCGTCCCGCCGGCAAGTCCGATTGCGTCGATAATGGTCATCTGGCCCCGGGCCGGCAATTGCACCGTCCCAGGCCTCGAGACACCCCCCATTACCACAATACTCCGCGCTTCGGAAACGATTGTGTCATGTCCAATCAGTGCGTTTACCACCTTTCTCGCAACATCGATTGCCTCTTGCGATCCCGTGGCGATCAAAAGATTCGCACCGGAATGAAATCTGAAATTCACCTGGTCTTCGGAGCTAAAATCAGCCCCTTTCAGCCCCTGCACAGTGCTCAGGACAATCTCCTCGATTTTTTCGAGTTTGTTATCGATGTTTTTCGAATCTCCCTGAACGTAATAGGCTACATTAAAAACCTCCACTATTCGGTGTGGTTTTGCTGCGGCGGCGGCCTGATCTGCGGAAAGAATGTAAAGCGCCGACGACGAGCCGGTTTTGGTCGGTAGTCCGGTGAGCGGATCGATCGATGCGCTTCTACCGGGTTGTTCCCAGTGGAATTTGTTTCCGCTGGCCACCTGCAAGGCAGATAATTCGTCATTTAGCTGAGCGTCATCAGCCTCACTCCTAAGGCGCAATTTTAGGTCCAGAATCTTGATATCTAATAGATTAGGTTCCATCACGATATTGGCGTTGGTGTGCAAATCCCGCAGCACATCGATCAGGGTGCCCAATTTTGCCTCCACAAATGAGGCGTATGTATTATCGGAGGGGAATTTGGCTCGCAAATTAAGACGTCCCTCTAATGGCTTGGTTGACAGAAAGCCCTTCTCAATGACGATTGTGTAAGGCGCTAAAGTCTTTTGTATCGGCTGAACGGTAACGGGTGGCGTAATCTCCTGGGCTGCTCTCGACCCCCAATTCGAGAGAATTGCCAAAACAACAAGTACCGCGAAAGACCGAATGGGAAATGCATTTGTTTTCATTGTGTATGAGATTTTCATCAGCATCCACCTACAACACGTTTCTCAGTCTGGAAAATACGCAGAAAGATTTGTTTCGAACGCGATTGATTTCAAATCCCTACCTTCGAACTTTAACGCCGGGTCACACGCCCCAGTCCGAACTGATCCCCCGCTTTCACCGGTTTGCCATCTTTAAAATCAATCTCGAGGAGTTTTTCGCTCTGGACGTCTCGACCTTCTTCATCCTTAAGTTCCGCCACGATTTTTCGCGTGGCCGTGTCGATCACGTCGCCCGTCGAGGGGTATGCGAGCTTTCCGTCGATGCTGAAGGTTACCCAGCCGGGCTCGTCCCGGAGCTTGATCGTATCCATTTGTTTGGGAGGCATCGCCGTAGCGTCAAAAATATGGAGTGCGCGGTTGAATGCATCCGCAAGCCACAGTTCTTTCTCATCCGGCGTCAAGGCGATGCCATGACTCGGGCATCCATGCCGCTTCGTCGGTCCCGGCTTGAATCCATGCACTTCAACTCGATGCAGCATTTTGCCCGATTCTAAATCGCCAACCTCAAATCCAAGCAATTCGTTCACATTTACGAAGCAAAGGGTCTGACTACCGTTGACGGTAAACGGACGAATATTGGCGCTAAACGGTCCAACCGTTCTCGTGATGGAATGATCGCGTGTGTCACTAATCGACAAAATCGGAGCTTTCAGACCCGCGAGATAAACATGTTTTCCGTCGAGCCCGTACACAGTGTTATGAGCTCCGGATTTGGGGGCGATCTTCTTAATCACTTGGCCGCTGGCAGCGTCGATTACAGTCCAATGATCCGATTCGAGCGAAGGCAGATAAATGACTTTTCCATCTGGAGACATTGACATTCGGTCACAGCCGCCTTCATAGGCTTTTTCCCAAACCGGTTTTTCTGATACCAGGTCCAGACACGTCAATGTTTTGGTTGTGCTCACATAGATTCTGCCGGTGCCTGCGTTTGCACAAACCCCTTTGACGTTCAGCGGAACTCCTTTTTCGTTCAATCCACGCAAAGGAATCCGCTTCACGAATCGATGACCATGGTCGATATCAAAGACAATCAGCCCATGGCCTCCGTATTCGAGATAGTCGCGAATGCCGGGTTCGGCCACGTAAAGGTATCGCTTAAGCCCTGCATCGCGAGTGGCAGCGCCCGAAGTCATTGATGCGATGGCAACCGTTATCAAGAAAATGGAAGCCAGTTTCCGGAAAGAAGTTTTCATAGGAGTTCCCAGCCACCTTTCCCGACCGGCCAATGAACATCAAGATCAATTAATTTCGAAAACTCTTTGCTGGATTGAACGTTCCGGTGAACCGGCTATCTTCCACCCTCATGGATGTAACCAACTTGCAAGCTGTTCCCGCATTTATCACGAAAGACGGTTCGGAAATTCGAGAGCTTTTGGCTCACCGGAATTCCTCCATTTGCAATCAAAGTCTGGCGGAAGCCCGAATCGCCCCCGGAGCCTCGACCCAGGAACATTATCACAAACAGACCGAAGAGATTTACTACATCACTCACGGCAAGGGCCGAATGCGCATCGAAAATGAATCACGGGAGGTGCAGGTCGGCGATTCCATTGCCATCCCGCCGGGCAAACGCCACAAATTATGGAATACCGGCTCCGAAGTCCTCCGCCTGCTTTGCTGTTGTGCCCCGGCCTACGAGCACGACGACACTGTTCTGACGGAAGAGTAAAAACCATGACTGGATGTTTGTAACTTTTTTCTTAAGATGCGCGGGCCATGTCTGAAGCAATAAATGCCGACCCTCGGTCCCAATCGCTGGGACTCAAGGTTTTGCCATTACTCAGTGCTGGTTTTTTCCGGCCTTTAAATCGGCCCACGGCTGCTGTTTACATTGATTGCGCTGATGCTTTGATCGAGGCTGCGGATGAAGGCGGCCAGGTTGTTCATAACGAAGCACGCGTGATCG
>JAQGOX010000370.1 GCA_028293365.1 Verrucomicrobiales bacterium
AGTGCTGAATGCGGAGTCTCTCAAGGAAGCCTATGGAATCCATGTAGCGCCGTATCACCATCATCATCACGAAGGGCATCCTCATGATCACTGAACCGTTCATGCAGCGAGCCTTTCTCGCGGCGCTCCTATTAGCCCCACTCTGCGGTCTGCTGGGCGTGTTCGTGACCGCCCGCAAAATGGCATTCTTCAGCGATACGATTGCTCATGGCGCAATAGCCGGGATAGCTATGGGACTTTGGGTTGGATTTAGCGACCTGACGATTCCGATGATCATCTTCAGTTTTGCGGTCGCTGCCTCGGTGTTATGGCTCAAACAAAATACCGAATTGTTAAACGACACCATCATGGCCTTGTTACTGTCCGGATCGGTTGCCGTTGGAATTCTAGTGTTGAGTGTATTGAAAGGGCATCGCCGCGAGATTAACAGTTACCTGTTTGGCGACATTTTGGCGGTGGAAACGATGGACGTTTGGCTGGCAACCGGTCTGTTTGCAATTGGCTGCGTCATTCTATTCTCAAAACTGAATGCATTCACATTGATAACCGCACACGAAGACATGGCGCACGTTGCCGGCATTCGCGTGCGAGGGTTAAACCTCCTGTTCATCATGCTTTTGACCGTAACGGTTGCGGTGAGCATACGATTGCTTGGGATTATTCTGGTAACTTCTTTACTCGTGATCCCTGCCGCGTCCGCACGAAACATCAGCCGAAATCTCCGTCAGCAACTCATCGGCAGTTTTGCCATTGGGATCATTGGCGGAATCGGGGGTATTCTGCTTTCCTACGAATTGGACGTGCCCTGCGGGCCAGCCATTGTGCTTGTTTGTATAGGATGCTTCGCGTTGTCGATGGTTCTGGGCAGATTTCGAATTACTTCACGTGTCCTGACACTCTCCAGATGAAACCGGCCTCCAGACATTGTTGCGACGAGAAGCGGCAGGATATAAGCCCGGCAACCGACCGGTTACGCAGTCGCGACCATAAAATCACCGGTCCGAGACGGGCCATCCTGGAAGTGCTCGGCAAGCATCGCCACCCGATGACTAACAAAGAAATCCTGGCCGCGCTTCCAAGCGCACAATGTGACCTGGCGACCGTATATCGATCGATGCATCTACTTCTAAAGATGGGTCTGGTGCAGAAGTTCGATTTTGGCGATGGAACGGCACGGTTCGAACTTGTGTTGGATAAGGCACAGAGACATCACCATCATCTCGTTTGTACAAATTGCGCTAAAGTCGTAGAAATCGAGGAGTGCTTTCCCGAAGCGCTCGAGCAGAAAATCGCCACCCAAAATGGATTTCGAGCGGTTTCACATCGCCTCGAATTTTTCGGGATCTGCCCGGAGTGCCATCATTAAGACTGAACCTGGCCAATACCTAAGAGTCGATCTCAGTCCAATTTTGAATAACAGTCCATTACGAGTGTAACTGGATTGGCCTTTGCATTAGGGCTGTTTTTGGCGTACAAATCACGTTCCGCCAATGGCGGCGTTATGAAACCTGAAATTGAACTTTACGACACGACCTTGCGCGATGGCAGTCAGGGCGAAGGCATCAATTTTTCCGTGGCCGACAAACTTCGCATCGCGGAGCGGCTCGATGATTTCGGGCTGCACTATATCGAAGGCGGCTGGCCGGGCTCCAATCCGAAAGACATTGAATTCTTTGCTCAGGCCAAACGTAAATCATTCAAGCACGCCAAATTGGCTGCCTTTGGATCCACCCGGCGAAAATTAATCGCAGTTGAAAAGGACGAACAGGTCCGGCTCCTCCTGGAAGCGGAGACTCCGGTAGTTACGATTTATGGCAAAACCTGGCTTTTGCACGTAAAGGAAGTGCTAACGACTACGCCGGAAGAGAATCTGAGGATGATTGCGGACACGGTCCGCTTTCTGAAGAGTCATGGCCGGTTCGTCATTTACGATGCCGAACATGCCTTCGACGGTTGCAAGGATGACCCCGACTACGCCCTGGCTACCTGGAAAGCCGCGGAAGAGGCAGGTGCGGATATTATCACGCTCTGCGATACGAATGGAGGTTGTCTCGTCAGTGACGTAACCCGAATCACGCAGCTTGCTCACAGCCGGATTAAAGCACGCATTGGAATCCACACCCACGACGACATTGGCTTGGGAGTCGCTAATGCATTGGCTAGTCTCGAAGCGGGTGCGACGCACGTTCAGGGAACCATCAACGGATACGGAGAAAGAACCGGTAATTGCAATCTCACGAGCGTCATTCCAAACGTGGTGCTCAAAATGAAAAAGAAGGCTCTTCCCGAAGGGGCGGTGGCCAAGCTGAAAGAACTCTCACAATTCGTCGATGAGATTGCGAATATTCGACCCAGTCCCCGGCAACCGTGGGTCGGTGCAGCGGCATTTGCGCATAAAGGGGGAACCCACGTTAACGCCGTGCAAAAAGTGATCCATAGCTATGAGCACATCGATCCTGGATTAGTTGGAAACAGCCGCCGGGTTTTGATCAGCGATTTGTCGGGACGCAGCAACATCGTAATGAAAGCTCGGGAACTGGGGTTCGATCTCGGGAACGACACCCCTGAGTTGAAAGATATTCTAACTCGGGTGAAAGACCTGGAACACAACGGTTACGAATTTGAAGCTGCCGAGGGCTCGCTTTCGCTGTTGATCCGCAAGGCTCTTAAATCCGAAGAAGCTCCCTTCAAAGTTGACGCTTATCATGTTTCCATGCGACGCGACGGCAATTCCTCTGTATGCGAAGCCACGGTGAAAATCCGCGTGGGCGATAAACGAGCACATACCGTCGCTGAAGGTGATGGCCCGGTGAACGCACTGGATTCGGCCTTGAGAAACGCGCTCACGCGATTCTTTCCTCACCTGCAAAACGTGCAACTTACCGACTACAAAGTTAGGATACTCGATTCAGGGACCGGGACCGCAGCAAAAACCCGCGTTCTGATCGAATCATCGGATGGCAAAGAAGTTTGGAATACAGTTGGAGTCAGCGAAAACATCGTCGATGCCAGCCTGCAGGCCCTGGTGGATAGCATTGAATTCAAGCTGGCAAAAGAGACTTGACGCATATACATCACCACGTCATGATGTTTAAATGAAAGCGGCAAAGAACATCCGACTGGGCGAAGTTGCGGGCGACTACGGCGGTAGTTCGGCCATGGTCCGCACTCAGATCTACCTGTCTCGGGAAGAGCATCAGTTTTTGCAATCCGAAGCTGCGCGCCAGCAAATTACCATGGCCGGAATCATTCGGGCCCTGGTTGATGAAAAAATGTCGGTGCCAGCTCCGATTTGGGCTAACAATCCATTGCTCGAAGAGACTCCGACTGTTGAAGGATTTGGTCATGCTGACGGT
>JAQGOX010000389.1 GCA_028293365.1 Verrucomicrobiales bacterium
AAACCGGGCTTTTTGAACCCGTGCTTAAAGCGCATGATCGTCGATCAATCACTCGCAATAAGAATCGATACGGCGGGCCTGGTCTCTTTCGAAGCACGGACTTATCCGCCGTCCTCCCAAACTTCAAATTCTTCCACGGGCCACAGGGCGCGTTGATTTGGAAAAACTTGATTTGTGCATGGCGCTCGAAGGGCCGCTTGCTTTACGCCTTTGCATGTACACTCGGGATTACCGCATCGAGCCTGTCGATAGTCCTGGCTCTCCGAAATATGAGCGATGGGGACAATCTCTTTGAATTGAATTTTGTCGTCCCGTCAATGATCGCGTTTCTTGCATTTCTCCTCCAAACCGCTCTTCCCTTCGATTTACGGCTGGATGCATTTCATGTAAGCAACCTAAAAACTCTCCCCATAACGCCTCTTCGATTGGCCACTGGATTGATCGCCGTCCCGACTGTTCTGACCATGCTTTTTCAGGGAGTCAGCCTGTTGATCGTTTCTTTTTTTACTCCTTTTCCGGGTTCAATCTTAATGGCCATGGTGTTTGGTTTCCCCGCAATCGTTCTGACGATCCAATTGACCTGTAATATCAACTACCTGCTCACGCTCGTGGGTGTATCCTCGCAACTCCGTGTCCGCAAAGCCAGCGCGATCTCAGTATTTGTGGTGCTCTCCGCACTCACCGCCCTCTTTTATCCAGCGGGATATGCCCAGGCGGAATTGATCAAACGGAACCTCCGCGACCTCGGGCTGTTTTCGGGAGTGATTATTCAATACGCCGTCGCCCTTGGTTTGCTGATTGTCTTCGCGAGACTCATCGGAAAGCCGGATGCCAAAGCTCGAGTTTCAATTTGATCACGCGTATGAAAGCCAACGATTCAAATTCCAAATCCTCCACGCTCCAATGGCTTGATGTTCTGCCTTGTCCGGGTGATGCCATGGAAAGAGTCGTTTCGCAGCCGGTCCGTCACTCCAATTGGATCGTCCCCACCCTTTTGGTCAGCGCCATTTTCGCACTAAGTGTCAGCGGATCGAAGCCCACCGTTGGGCAGAATCAAGTGCTTTACAAATGGCAAATCGAACAATTGGCCCAATTGGCGAGCATCGGAATCAGCACGCTTTTCGGGCTTATGTGGTCGGCCTGGGTTCTCTGGGCCATGGCCCGCTTCATTTTCAAAACTCGTGTTCACTTTTTTAAGGCGGTCGAAGTCGTAGGCCTCTCTGGTGTTATCGTGGCTCTCTCTGCCCTGACCTCTCTTCTGCTCGGCATAATGACAGATCATTCCCAATCACCACTCCTGCCGCATGAGACTTCGAAAGATTTAGCGGCGTTTCCTCAGCTCCTTTCGGTTCATCTGTTTAATCTTTGGTTCGTCATCGTCCTTGCCATCGGCCTTTCCAAATTGACGAAAACAGACTGGAAAGAATGCATCCTCTGGACGTTTTCCTATTGGTTTGTCTTGCGACTGCTTTTAACCTAATTCACCTCCTCTCTCGTTCCAAAGATTCCTTAAAAAAAAATTATTTTTTCAAATCAGCCCGGATTATTGATGAAATGACGATCGATGACATGGAACTCGTGCGGGAAAACGCGCGATGCAAATCCGAAGAGGCGTTTTCAACGCTCGTCTCTCCGCATGTCAACCTGGTCTTCCCTAAGATGAGTAGCCGGGCGTCCGGCAAACCAATCACTCGGGAATCCCGTTTGCTGCCTTACCGATCTTCAGAGCGTCCCGCGGCTAGCTCTTTAGTGCCATATACAAACCTTGGCAGTACCGATTCACTGCCAGTATGAAATCGGACTCACAGAGTAATATCAATTGGGCGAAACGCCTCGGCCATTACATCCTCACCCTCGCGGCTCTTTGGGCATGCGGTCCCGGGATTACCAGAGCGCAGGCTGACGAAACCTGCTCCTCGCCGTACCTCGCACGCATCGAAGGCCAGGAAGAATTCATCTACGTTTGGACCCTGGGCGTCGAAGGACTCGGCGACGGCTCCGATAAGCTCGTGGTCGTGGATGCAAAGCCCGGATCGCCCACCTACGGAAAAGTAATCGATACTCACTCGGTGGGGGGACGCAATGAGGCGCACCATGGCGGGTTTACAGACGACCGCCGCCAGCTCTGGCTTTCCGGACTGGAGAGCAGCAAAATCTTTATTTTTGATGTCTATTCGAATCCAGCGCACCCACGCTACTTGAAGACCATTGAGAACTTCGCGAAGACCACGGGCGGCGCGGTCGGACCTCATGGAGTTTACGCGCTGCCTGGCCGGGTGCTCGTCCCCTGCCTTTCGAACGGCAAAGACCAGAGTGGCCGCACCGCGCTCGTGGAATTCAGCAACGACGGAGATTACATCGCCACACACTGGTTGCCGACGAAGGACGAGCCTCGCGGCGTCGCGGGTGCGAAGTCCGCCGACGGCTATGGATACGATGCACGGGTGTTACCCCGGAAAAACGTTCTTCTCACCAGTTCGTTCACCGGTCTGAACAACTACATGCGAAGCTTCGGCGACCTGGTCAAAGACGCCGAGGCGATGAAACAATTTGGCAGTTCAATGGTGCTCTGGAATTTCCACACGCGCCAACCGAAGAAAGCTTTCAACGTTCCGGGAGCCCCCTTGGAAATCCGTTGGGCCTGGGGCGAGAAACACAACTACGCATTCACAGCCACCGCGCTCACCTCGAAACTCTGGCTCTGCTTCGAGGACGATAAAGGCGAATGGCAAGCGAAGGAAACCGCGTCTATCGGAGGTGAAAACGGTGTGCTGCCCGTTGATATCAGCCTTAGCGCCGACGATCGAACTCTATTCGTGGACTGTTTCGGAGACGGCAAGTGCCGCGTATTCGACGTGGCAGATCCGCACCACCCGAAGCAGATATATGAGCGGCCCGTCGGCAAGCAACTCAACATGGTGTCCCAGAGCTGGGACGGGAAGCGGCTTTATTTCAGCAGCTCGCTCCTCGCCCGCTGGGACAAGGGCGGCGATGACAACGAACAGTTCGTGAAGGCGTTTGCCTGGGACGGACACGAACTGAAACCGGGCTTCGCACTCGATTTCACAACGCTCAAGTTGGGTCGCCCGCATCACATGCTCTTTGGTTCGACCAGGGTGGGGAAATAAATCTGCCTGTACGCGATAAAAAGTTCGAGTTATGAAAACCATTCGGTTTCTCAGTGCGTTGCTTGCGGCAGGCGCGATTGCCTCGGGTGAACCGGCTGATTCAGCGCGCACCGCCGAGCACGATTACGATGCGCCTGTGCCCGGGAGTTATACGCTGCCCGTCATCAAGCCCGCGGCGGATGGCGCGCTGCTCGACACAAGCGGCAAGCCTCTCCGCCTGCGCGAACTCACCCGGAGCCGCGTGACGGTCCTGAGTTTCATCTACACCCGCTGTGCAGCCGCGAACGCCTGCCCGTACGCGACCGGTGTTCTGTTACAGCTCCACCGTGCCAGTTCCGCAGATTCCGATCTGGCGAAGCACTTGCGTCTTGTAAGCATCAGCTTCGACCCAGTCAATGACACTCCGGAACGCATGTCCGCCTGGTCCAGCCTCTCTGCCCAACATCCAGCCGCCGCGCCGTGGCATTTCGTCACGACGCATTCGCAAACCGAACTTGACCCCATCCTCACCGCCTACGGCCAGGCGGTGGACAAAAAACAAAATCCGCTCGCCCCAACCGGACCACTCAACCACACACTAAGGGTGTTCCTTGTGGATTCGGCGGGCAACATCCGAAATATCTATAGTTCCGGCACACTCGATGTGCGCCTCGTCCTTGCAGACGTTCGCACGCTGCTGCTGGAATCGATCCGTGACCCTGCGCCAACTGCCAATCACGGCAGCCACGCGACCAAGTGATAACCTGTCCTCAACTACATCAAATGAGTATTTCAATAAATCCAAACAAAGCTCTTTGGGAAAAAGGCGATTTCACCCGCATTGCCGCAACCATGCGCGAAAGCGGAGAAGCGCTCGTCCACAAGATAGGAATCTGGAAAGGAATGAAGGTTCTCGATCTCGGTTGCGGTGATGGGACCACGGCATTGCCCGCCGCGAAACTCGGCGCCGATGTGTTGGGTGTCGATATCGCGCGAAACCTGGTGGAAGCCGGGAACAGGCGCGCGAAAGAAATGAGCCTCTCTAACTGTCGATTTCAGGAAGGCGATGCCACCAATCTTCGCGAGCTGGCAGATCAATCGTTTGATCTGGTCGTCAGCATCTTCGGAGCAATGTTTGCGCCGAGGCCGCATGATGTAGCGAGGGAGATGGTGCGGGTGACCCGTCCCGGCGGACGCATCGTTATGGGCAATTGGATTCCGGGCGACCCAACGCTCGTCGCGCAGTTATTAAGAATCAGCTCCTCATACACTCCGCCACCTCCGGAAGGTTTTGTCAGTCCCATGACCTGGGGTATCGAGAGCAATGTGATCGAGCGATTTGTCGACGCGGGAGTTCCGGCAGAGAAGATAACCTTTATTCGGGACACGTTCACATTCAACTTTCCCAGCGACCCGTCAGAATTCGTGATCGCATTCCGGAAATACTACGGCCCCACGATGAATGCATTCGACGCGGCGGAAAAAATCGGCCGGGCCACAGACCTGCAGAATGAATTGGAAACCCTCTTCATTCGCCATAACAAAAGCCCAGGCAAGGAAACCACTTCCATCCCGGCAACATTCCTGCGCGTGACTGTCTCGCGCTGAATAAACCGGTAGAGAATCGGCAGTTCAACCAGTGGCGGAACGCCAACGTTGCCAAACCCGCGATCAATCCGTTGGCAGGCATAGGACGCCGGCAAGGAAATTCGCGATTCGCCCCAACGGAGCAGCATACCCAAAAGTTAGTCTCAGCATAGAAAATCGGTATTGGCCAGCCTCTTCCACAGCGGACATGGTACCTCTATGAAAACAATAGAGACTGGACTGAAGATCCGACGGGCAGAGGAACGTGGCCATGCTGACCACGGCTGGCTGAAATCAAACCACAC
>JAQGOX010000390.1 GCA_028293365.1 Verrucomicrobiales bacterium
GTTACCAGAGTGAACGTCGGTGAGTTGCTTCAGTAACGCTCTGCGATCGGCCGTTTCAATACCGGGCAGAGCCTTAGCGATGACGACCGAACCTTGTTTTTCCTGTGCGATAACCGTGATGGCAGGGTACGCCGAGACTTCAGTTTCGAAAGCGACGACATCGTGAGCTTCGATCACGTAGCGCACATTGTAGCCTTGAGTGGTGATAAACTCGCGCAGAGCGCTGCCGTAATCATTTAGCATCCAGCGGTCGGCGCAGATGTAGGCACAGACACCACGCGGTTTTAGTTGCAAGAGCGCGGCCTGGTAAAAAGCCACGTAAACATCGGCGCGACCACGCATCGCACTAAACCCACTGCGATAAAATGCGGCTTTCCTCTCGGGGATTTCTTCCAGCCTGATGTAAGGTGGATTGCCGATGACAAAATCGGCAATCGGAAAAGCGAGGGATGCTTCGAGGAAGTCATCGATTCGAATCCAGCTTCGTGCCAGGGTGGCGGCAGTCATTGTGGGTATTTCGAGATCGATCAACGTAGCATAAACGACATCAATCGCCCTTTCCGCAGCTTCGGGATCGATCTCAAACGCCCCGATTGCCTGGGTTGCCTGTTCAAAGGGTGTGCCGTGGCGACGACACGAGTCTATCAGCCGCCGAACCATGGCTTGGAGAAAAACTCCATCACCGGCGGACGGCTCCAAAGCAACCAGCCGAGCGAGCGGGCGATCCGGCAAATACCCAGCTAAATCAAGGATGAGTTCGACCACCCACGGTCTGGTATAAACGACACCGGCCACCCGAGGCGTTATGTGGTCAGCAACAGCGTTACTCACAAAATAAAATGTTCGCGTGAATTTTTTATCTCAGGATGCTGTTGTTCGATACGGTGCGCATTCAGGATTCTTTATCCCTGTTCACAGTATCAAAGAATCCGCCAAAGTGCGCAATAAATGTTCTGCGACAAGAACGGCAGTGAGAATGGGTTAATTCATGGAATAGTGAGCGGCGCTATAAAGGAAGCACTTTGTTTTTGGGGCATGCTATTTCGGTCTTCCGTTCAAAAGGCTTTTGTGTATTCTGCTGCGGATTAAGCGAACCTGTGCCAATGCCCGGGGTCGCCGTGCACTAATGCATTAAAAATTCAGCAGAGTTCAAGATGATCACTACAATCAAGCCAGCAAAATTCTTCACTATTTCGACTGCTCTCGCAGCTCTCACACTTGCAACAGTTGCGCTTCGCAGCTTTGCCGCTGTCGATGACGAAGATGCGATCAAGAAAGTGATGAAGGAATATCACAAAGCCCCGAAAGGCACCGATACCGTCAGCAAGAAGGCCATTGAAGGCAACGCCAGCCAGGAAGAGATTAAAAAGTTGATCGCTGGATACAAAATTATGGCGAATACAAAAGCGCCCAAGGGCGACCAGGCTAGCTGGAAGGAAAAGACCGGCAAGCTTCTGGTCGCTTCAGAAGGACTTGTAAAAGGGGGCGATGATGCGCGCGCCAAATATAAGGAAGCTGTCAGTTGCAAAGCGTGCCATAGCGCGCACAAGCCTGACTAAAATTTTCCACAGTAAAGCGCTCCGCGGTTACGAACTGGCGAGCGCTTTTATTTGGCACTCGGAGCGCTGGCCCTGCCGTCCCTTGCCGGATGAGGGTCGCTGTTTTTCGAGGAATGGCAGTTTCCTGATTCCCTCCGCTTTGCAAATGGTAAGTTTCGGGCTTAGCCTCAAGCCGAATGCGATTTAAAATTGCGAGTGAGGTTAGTTACGCGATCAGCGGTCCGAGCACTTTAATCCTGAACGTTCATGCCTTGCGGAACGGAGCGCAAATGATCCATGAAGAATCGTTTGTGGTGGAGCCCAAGGTAAAGTGCGAGGAATTTGTTTTGGATCAGGGGCAGAATCGTTTTGTTCGCATTGAAACAGGCTCCGCGAAGGAATTGAAACTGACTTATCGCGCGACGGTGGATGCTCAGGTCCGGTTAATTCCCATCGAAAAATTGAACGCGATGACGGTTGGCAAAATCGATCGTAACGTCATTCCGTTTATCTATCCCAGCCGCTATTGCCAGTCCGACAAACTCGGACGTCTTGCCTACAGCAAGTTTGGCAAAATCAAACATCCGTACAAGCAGGTAAGCGCCATCACGAACTGGATTTTCGAAAATGTTCAATATTTGAGCGGCAGCACCAACTGGCAGACTTCCGCTTATGACACGGTGGCAGAACGGGCGGGTGTTTGTCGCGATTTTGCCCATCTGGGGATTGCGCTCTGCCGAGCCCTCAATATTCCCGCGCGTTATTTTACCGGTTACGCCCATCAGCTCCAACCACCGGATTTTCATGCGTGTTTCGAGGCCTATATCGGAGGAGTCTGGCTGATCTTTGATCCAACCCGCTTGGCGCCTTTGAACGGGCTCGTCCGGATCGCGAATGGCCGGGATGCCGCCGATGCTGCTGTGGCAACTATTTTTGGCCCGACACGTTCGAAAGCGGTTCGGGTTTCCTGCGAACCGGCGGAACCTGGCTTCAAACCACTGACCTCCGAGCAATTGCTAAAGAAAGGGGTTTGTTTGGATGCGCCTTAAGGAAGCGTGTTGCGATTATGTCATCCCTCCGGATTACTCATGAGACTCTGTATCAGTACAACCGCTCATTACGTTTCGGAACTCATCGGCTCGTGCTCAGGCCTCGGGAAGGGCACGACCTTCAGGTGGAGCGGATGGTTTTAACGATCGAGCCTGAGTATTCGATTGAATGGAGCCGGGATGTGTTCGGGAATTCGGTCGCCACAGTTGATTTCCGCGCGGAGGCGGCGCAATTGCGGATCGTCAGTCAGGTGGATGTTCTGCGTGGGGAAATGCCACGCCTCGCGGAGCGGAGCGGAATTGCGGTGAGCTATCCTATAATTTACGATGATTTGGAGGCAACGGTGGCGGCAGCCTACCTGGTTTCTGTATATCCGGAAGAGAGGGCGCCAGTCGCGACCTGGGCGAATAACGCGATAGCTTCTGCGACATACGGGGATGCCATTTCCATTGTTTCGTCCCTTAACCAGGCGGTTCGCCAGCAGATTAATTATAATCGCCGTGAAGAAAAAGGGGTGCAGTCGCCTCTCGAAACGCTCAACAAAGGAACTGGATCCTGTCGCGATATGGCCACTCTGCTCATGGAAGCGTGTCGCGCCCTGGGCATCGCTTCGCGTTTTAGCAGCGGATACCTGGACTGTGCAGCCTCCATGGCGGGACGAGCGTCCACGCACGCTTGGGCGGAGGTGTATTTGGCAGGGCGCGGCTGGACCGGGTTTGATCCGACCCTGGGCGAGCAAACCAGCAGAAAGCATATCGCCATCGGGTTGAGTAATCACCCTCGAGGCGTGATGCCGGTTTCAGGGCGGTTTTACGGCTCCAGCGCTGATTATTGGGGGATGAAGGTGGCAGTGAAGTTTGAAATGAACGAGGGTTCGGCTGCCGGACAGCGAAATAGCGGAGCATTCTAAATGCACGTTCGAAGCCCTATTCCAAACGCGGCCTTTGCGTGAGGCAATTCATTTCAACCGGCGAAATTTTTTGCTCGGCATTTTTCCTGCTTTGGCGTGATAGAATCGGAATTTCTGAAAGAACGTAAATGGCAAATATACATTTGATCGGCGGTGAAAAGGGGGGCGTGGGAAAATCGATGGTGGCGCGGTTGCTTGCGCAATACCTGATTGATAAGGAACTGCCCTTTCTGGGTTTTGACACGGATCGTTCGCACGGTGCGCTCATGCGTTTTTATTCCGGCTATGCTTCCCCTGTCCTTGTCGATCGATACGAGAACCTGGATACGATTATTGAAGCCGCCGTGGCCGAGCCGGACCGGCGAATATTGGTCGATCTCGCCGCGCAAACCCACGATCCGCTTATGAAATGGATGACTGAATCGGAAGTGCTTAACCTTGGTGATGAGGTTGGATTTTCGATTTATTATTGGCACGTCATGGACTCAAGCAAGGATTCGGTCGATCTCTTGAAGCGACTGATGGATCGTTTTGACGCCCGGCTGAAATACGTGCTGGTTTTCAATCATATTCGGGGCGATGACTTTCAGATACTTAAACAGTCCGGCGAGCGGGCGCGGGCAGAATCTCTGGGTGCGCGGTCCATATCTTTGAAACGACTGCACGATACTGTGGTTACGAAAATCGATGCGACCAGCAGCAGCTTTTGGGCGGCGAAAAACGCTTCGGATAAAGAGACTGCGGGGCTTGGCCTTATGGATCGGCAGAGGCTAAAAGGGTGGCTCCGCGATGCCTATCAGCAATTTGATAGTTTGGCGGTTTAGATTTCTAAACCACCCGAATCACTAGCGCGGTGGTATTATCGCGGCCACTGGCGGCCAGGGATTCATCGACAAGCTGGTTCGCGGGCCGTGCTCCGGGCAGCCTTGAATTCGGAGAACGAAGGAGGTCCTCCAGATGGTTGTTGTAGAGTCCATCGATCAAACCATCACTGCAAAGTAGAAAAGCGTCACCGGCTTCGTACGCAACAGCTCCCACCTGCGGAGTTACAAACTGGTTGCTTCCGCCGAGTGCTTTTTGCAGGACGTTACGACGGGGATGATTGCGCGCTTCTCTTTCGCTGATTTCTCCTTTTCGAAATAACCATCCCACATGGGTATCGTCCTGGCTGAGTTGCTTGATCGAGCCTGAGGAAGGCAAATAATAGATCCGGCTGTCGCCGATGTGGCCGAAATACATCCAGCCGGGAGTGAACCAGCAGAGGCTTAAGGTTGCTTCCATGCCGCGGCATTCTTCGTAGCTTCGGCTGAGAGTCACTAATGATCCGTGCACTTGAGTGAAAAGTTCTTCCAGCACATCGGCAAATCCAGCGTTCATTCCGGTGGCGGAAAGTTTGAATGATCGCGGCAGCAGAGTTGTGATTTTTTGCACCGCAATGCGGCTCGCATGTTCTCCGGCCATCGCTCCACCCATTCCGTCGCTCACAGCGAAAGCAAAATCCATCTGTCCTGAAGGGGATTCTCCGGTTGCTCCGAGGTAATGGACTTCGCGTGCATCAAATTGAAGAGCAATGAAAGCATCCTCATTGTTGGGTCGTACTTTACCACGATCGGTTCGACCGGACCATTGCAGGCCATTGGAGGGTGAAATTTCAGAGCGGATATCCATCGCGGTTTTTGCTTACTTCCACTCCGGAAGAATCGTCGCCAATTCGAAGTCCACCACGCAAAATCGTCCGTCCGACTGACGATACGTTACATTACGGATGTCCGGATCGTCATGCCGCACCCCATAGGTTTCCAGTTCGGCAAAAATCTCGCGAGCCCGCTCTGGATCGAGATGTTCCAGTCGTGTACCGCAATGAGTTGTGATAATCCGAAGCTTCGCCTGATCTGCTTCGATCAACCGTGGCACGAAATCGCAATTTTTAAACTCAAGGTATCGTAAAATGCGGACCTCGTTTTCGAAGCGCGTCCGGGCGTCTCGTCCATGATACGTTTTGAACACTCGGCCATCGAAACTAACCTGCACGGTTGATCTGAGTGTATCCTTTACCTTCAGCATTCCGCGAGAGGGTGCCTGCAACTTAGGGGGCCGTCAAATGATCAAAAACCCACTGGTCGAATTAATCGCTTTTCGCCCGTTGTGGTCAAAAAGAGCCAGAATTTCGGCAGTGTCTTCTTTCACCACGAAAAAAAAGTGCGTGATCA
>JAQGOX010000415.1 GCA_028293365.1 Verrucomicrobiales bacterium
ACGGTCGTTGAAGCTGCGGCCTGATAGCGGCGCAGCATTCCCTCAGACTGCCAGGTCACGAATGGAAATCCACCGTGTTGGTTGGGCGATTTCCATTTGTAAAAAAGATCAACTCCGTAGATCTGAGTGTCCGAATGCTCGCCTGAACCATTAGGCCCAAACGCAGCAGAGGTCCCCGCGACGATCGTCTGCGAATCAGTTAAGTCGAACGAAGCGACATAACGTGGAACAAAAAGCATATCGCCAATGGACTTCACTCGGTCTTGCGCGTGCAAACGGTCGAAGGCGCTATTACCTCCGTAATCATTTCGAAAACTAGATGCAATACCCCCCTGGCTATCCTGAATACTGAAGAACAATTCGGAATAGAAAGGCGTGGGCGCCAGCCAGGAGATGCGTGCTCCGGGATTACGCAATCCGTCCGGTCCCAGCACCCTGCCCATTATCAGGGGTTGATCTACGAAATCCCAGGTATGCGGATGCGTTCCATTAATGCGCCCGAATTCTGATAAGAGCATTCCGCCCCGCACTTGGAGATTCGCCGGCAGGGACATCGTCTCGAGCCAGGCTTCTTCAACTTCAAGAGTTGTATCGCCATGGGGATCCAACTGCATCACCACATTTGCTTGACCTCGAAAGTACGGATCTATTTTCCGTCGAACGTTAATTCCAGGTTCTGAACCGTGAATCCGCGCTGATTCGGATCGTGGCCCCCCAATTGCAAGGATTCTATATCCTTTTCCGTCGAGGTGCCGGCTGCGGTGAGAGCGTCGAATGAGACGTTCATATAATTTGCCATGTTTCCGCCCAGCCGAATGGGATCGCTTAGAGACCACGGTTTTGAGCCGGGCGCTTCTGAAACCTCGGGCGGAACCACGGGTAACGCTGACTTGACCGCAACCGTTGTCGACCCACTGGGGCCGTTGGTAACATTTCCTTTTTCCACCGCTTCGAGTTTCTTTTCGAGTTGCTCGGTACGCTGGCGTAACTCTTTCAACTCGCGTTTAAGACTTTCGATGTCGAGCGTGGTATCCGCAGAAAAACCATTAAGAGAATATAGTACAACTGTCGCTGCAAAAATTTTTGTTTTCATACTTGTTTCCGATCCACTGCCGTATTGCAATGGCTCTATCATTCCGACAATGACCGATTCGATTAAGAGCAGGAAACAGGAGGACCGCGACTTTGGGCGTCGGCGGGTACGTAGAAGAAAACTGAAATGGTTACGAAACTTTGGACGAAAAACCTGGGTGCGGGCGGTTGGATGAAGGTTGCCGTGAGGGGGACATCGACTACCGATCCCGCCTGCCAGGCGCAGGAAGCACAATGGTCCGCAGCCGCGTCTGTGGAGTGCTGATGAGGTGCGCCAAAGATCATCGACACGCTGATATACAGCATGCAGAGCAATCCTGCGGCAAAGCGCGTTTTCATCCGTGTGGAGCGACCTTAGAGAGTCGCCCGCGCCATGTCAACGCGGGCAACTGAGTGAAAAAGATGCACTGAGAGCTGCAACGCCTATTGCAGCACCTTATTCTATCGATGGTGGCCTTCCCAACCGCGATGATAACCTCCCCAGCCACGATGGGGTCCCCATCCGGCTCGAAAGCCCCAGCCGCCGCCGACCCAGACCCAACTGCCGTTCCAGCGCCAATAGCCGGGCGTCCAATAATAGTCTGGTCCTGGCGCGACTGTGACAACTTCCACTTGGGGTGGCGGAGCAGGGGTTGGAGGTGTTTGCACTATTATGGTTGGAGCCGGAGACTGTGGTGCAGGTTGAGGGGGCGGGGCTTGAGCTACCGACGGAGCAGGCTCGGGCGGGGGTGCAGGTTGAGTAACTGGCGAAGGCGCATATTGCACGCCATTCGTCGGGCCGTAAAACCGTTGACTGTTATAATCCGGACCACCAGAAGGGCTCGGAGGAGGAGGATTATTTCCCCGAAGCGCGGCATCGTGCGTGAGCATCGCAGCGATGACCTCCGAAGAAATACCCTGGTTCTTTAATTGCACTATGCTGCTCGCAGAAAGATCGTAGGGGCTTGATGAGTTTTTCACGAATGCCAATACGACTGCATCGCCTACGCCTGCGTTGGCGAGCTTGATCAGTTCATTAACGTTCGGAGAAAAGTTAGCGGACGCTGCGGCGATCGCAGGATTATTGGTTGGAGGAGCCGCAGGGCTAGGAACACCGGTCGCCGGAGTAGTTGCTTCAGAATAGCCAGCCAGTGGAAATGCCACCATCAAGCTGAGCCATTTTAATTTTGTCAGTTTCATAAACATGCCTGTTTTTACCTATCGTCCCTTTCGACGAGGGTCGCAACAGCCTATTCAAGGTCCGGTTGCTCGCACGTTTTGGGCTAATTACAATAAAAAGAAGGCCGGAAATCTTCCTTCGGAGGTCAGTCTATTCTTTGTAAACTGCTTGTAGTTAAGTGTTTAAATGAATTGGTGGGCCCCGGCCGGGTTTTGTTGCCTTTTTCGAATGGTGAGTTCGCGACACTCCGATCATTCCAGCATTTCAAACTATTATCGGATATTTGAAACCTTTGGAGATCCTCGGCGTCTGACGCTTGTTAGGTAAAAGTTGTGCTTTTGGTAATTCGAGGAACATTGCGGAGGGGGAGGCCGAATTTTGCGAGGCCATATTATGAATAACACCATGACTGATGTTTCGAAATCCGCGTCGGGGAATCGAGGTAGTCGTTTCGGTGCAACGGTTTTCCGCATCGGATTGTTTGTTGGATGCTGTTGTATGGCTGGGACCCACGTACGTGCACAGATCGCAGTGGCTCCGCCAGCCCCAGTAGTTGCATTGCGCAGTGCTCCCGATCTTGAAACGATGGTCGGACCGATCGCCTTATATCCCGATCCGCTCATAGCCCAGATTCTGCCGGCAGCCACCTTGCCCGCGCAAATCGTTATGGCCAATCGGTATGTGACAGGAGGATTCGATTTGAATCAAATCGATGTTCAACCGTGGGACCAAAGCGTTAAAGCGGTCGCGCGCTATCCAGACGTTTTGCGGATGATGGATTCAAGCCTGGATTGGACGACAGCTTTGGGGCAGGCGTTTCTTTACCAGCCGCAGGATGTGATGAATG
>JAQGOX010000430.1 GCA_028293365.1 Verrucomicrobiales bacterium
CAGAGCCGGAATGCTGACCGTCTGGATTACCTGTGCCAGTACCGCGTTCAAATCAAACTCCCGGGATTCCATGGTAAGATTCCCTGCCTCAACTTTTGAGAAATCGAGAATATAGTTGATGATGGAAAGGAGCGAACCTGCACTTTCCTTGACGATTTCAGCGAATTCCCGTTGATTGGGGTCTAACCTTGTATCGAGCAGAAGTTCCGTCATTCCCAGCACCCCGTTCATGGGGGTTCGAAGTTCATGGCTCATCATCGCAAGGAATTCACTCTTCGCCTTATTTGCAACGAGCGCGGCTTGCGCGAGTTCACGGGCATGTCCCATTTCGCGTTCCAGACAGCCATTCAATCGGATTAAGTCCGCGTTTGCGCTTTGGAGTTCCATCGTTCGCGCGTGAACCAGGCTTTCGAGATTGGCAAGTTTCGTCCTGGCCTGTTGGTAGAGACGCCACTTTTCCGTCAGAGTATTGGCAAGCTGGAGCACTTCGACGTTGTCGAAAGGCTTTTTCAGAATAACCAGCCGATCCGTCTGGCCGAGTTTTCCGATCATCTCCCCCCATGAATAATCCGAATAGGCGGTGCAAACTACAACCTGCAGATCGGGATAATCGGTCCAGATCCTGGCGATGGTCTCGATCCCATCCCATCCGGGTGGCATTCGGACGTCGACGTAAGCCATTGCATAGGGACGATTTTCGCGGAGCGAACGCCGAATCATCTCAAGCCCTTCCTGTCCCTGATAAGCCGAATCGATTTCGAAAGCCAGTCTTGCCGGGGCACCGGGTGCCGCCTCGAAAAGTGCCGACTCGGTCTCTTCCAGTGATGCGACCTCCGGATTTTCCGCACAGAGTATCGTCCTGAAGTCGTCGTGTATCGCCCGATTGTCGTCGACGATTAGAACGCGCCTGTTCGGAACCACAATTGGATCAAGCATAAGCAGGTTTGGGACTCATCGGTAATTCAAGGGTGAAGGTCGCGCCTTTTCCCGGTCCATCACTCTCCGCAACTAGAGAAGCATTTAATTGCTCCGCCGCCAATGCGCCCGAATGCAAACCGAAACCGTGCCCGTTCGAACGGGTGCTAAATCCATGATTGAAAATCCGGATCAGGTTTTCCGGAGGGATCCCAACGCCGTTATCGGCAACCATTATTTTTACTGAGTCGGCGCTTGCGCTGACGCGCAAAACAATCGTCCTGTCCGGGCGCGCGGTGTCGGCGCAGGCATATTTTGCGTTCGCGATCAGATTAACCAATATTTGCAGCACTTTATGTTTGTCCGATTGAATGACGGGATGACTTTCGTATTGGCGCAAAATCTCGACTTGGTGCCGCGTCAACGCTCCAGAATTGAGCCTCAGAGCTTCCTCGACGAGATCGGTTACGTTGATCGTCTCAACAATTCCGGAAACTCGCGCGTACGTCTGTTGCATGGCGACAATCTCTTTGATGTGATCAAGATGTTCTCGCAGTTGCTCCATTTTTTTGACCAGGGCCTGATTTTCATTCGTAAGGTGGCTCGCTAATTCATTAAGATAGCCCGGCACCTGTCTGCCTTTTGGATTCTCTGTCAAAAACTCTCCTATGTGGCTGGAGTTTTCGAGCAACAAGCGGGCCACTTTGGGAAGGCTCACAAGCTTTGATTTCCGCAGGCTATCAGCCACAAAATTAGCGGAAACATTCACGCTATTCAAAACGTTGCCTACATTGTGCAAAACGCCGGTGGCGACCTCCGCCATGCCCGCCCGTCTTGAAGCATCCACGAGTTTTTGATGAATTTTCTCCAATTCAATTTCGTTTTGCTTTCGCTCCGTGATATCCGTGACGGTCCCCTCATAATAAGTCACTTTACCCGCCGAGTCCCGCACCGCGCGGGCACTTTCTGCAATCCAAATAACACTCCGGTCCTTGCGATAAATCTCCGATTCGAACCCGTGAATAGTCCCCTGCTGCTCCATAAGGCGCTTGAATTCATCGCGTCGCGACGGCTGGACATAGAGCCTTCCGCTAATGTCGTGCATTTCGCTCTGTAGTTCTTTTACCGACTCGTACCCGTACATCCGGGCCAGCGTGGGATTGGAAACGAGATACTCACCCTCGGGAGAGGTTTGAAAGATCCCTTCTGTGGAATTCTCGAAAATCTTCCGATATTTTTCCTCCGCGATACGCAGCGCAGCCTCCGCCCGTTCACGCTCCTGAATCTGCGCCTGCAGCGCTTGATTGGATGCCCGCAGTTGCGCCGCCTGTTTTTGCAACGGCCGGCTGATACTGCGCGTAATAAAGGCCACGAATAAAACAGCGGCTACCAGCGCCAACCCGGTAAGGGACAAACTGCGCGTACGCCGGGATTGGTAATAATGTATCCTTTTTTTCAGGAGCACTCCCAGCTCTTCGTCGGAGGTTTTCCATAGTTTAAAGCTGAGTTCCCTCGCTTTAAATCCAGCCTTGAGAAATTCTGCTAAAGCAGGTTTTGCCTCCTCCGAACGGCCAGCCGCCGCCACCAGTTCTATAAAGCTCCTGGCCGCGTTCGAAAATTCCTCCAGTACCGGCGGAATCCGCCTTTGGAAACTCTCGCTTGCTCCATAAAAATTCGAATCTTCGTTTAATGCGGTGCGTGTGCTGCCTATCACACGGTCGAGATCAGATTCCTGAAGCAGCGCGGCATCAACGGCAAGCTGGCTTTGGTCCTGCCGGGCAATCGATCCTTTTTCAATTATTGAGACGCCACGCATCATTACGCTTGAGAGCCGGTCCTGCATCTGCGGAAGTGCGAGCAAGGTAACGTCCATGAGGTAATAGCTGTCCAGATCAGGGTCCAGAATGAGATTTGAGGTGTCACCAACATGGGTGATCATCGTGCGGACATCTGCAATCAGGTGTTCATGCCGCACTGCACTTTCGGCGCGACTGAGACCGGGCAGTTCGAGTCGCAATTTATTCCATTCCGCTTTCAGGTTTTGGACGCGATAATGTTCCCGCTTTCGTTTGGCCAACCCCTCGTCCGTGAATTGAAGACTTACCCCGAGCCTTGAATCTTCAGCCTCCAGCTTTAATAAGGCCTGATCGATTCGTTTTTCCTGTTCGCGAATCTCATCGATCCGTGCAGGACCTCGATCTTCCTGGCGAAGCAGCAGTAGATGATTGGGCAAACTTTCCAGCAATTCCTCCAGCGGACGTTGGTACTCGTTGCCAAATTCTTCCAATCGCGCGAATTTGATATTGGCATTGATGCTGATCAGAAACAGGCATAGCAACACGGAGTCGGGGATCATGAACAAGACGCTGATCAGCATCAGTTTCTGCGAAACCTTTAATCGGTGAAAAAATCGACCCATTTGCGCTCGTATTAGCTGGTAGAGTACCAATTGATCCTAATCTGCGTTGATTTTGGCTTGAAAAGCATCTGACCATCTCTTTAACGGTTCCTGACTGAGCAAACAACGCCGCCAAATCTCCAAAGAACCGTCAGGCGTCGCAGTCTATCTCACCGTCTGTTGAGTAAACTCAACGATTTGCTCACATTGATCAAAAGGCGACATCCCAACCCGTCGAACAAACTCTCCACCCTAATGGAAATCCGGCTCTGCGAAAGACAGAAATACGTTTTTGCACGATTTGGACCAAAATTGGCTCTAACTTTTTTTTGGCACCCCCGGTGCTTTATGAACTCAACCATGATAGAATGTGCGCCGGAGGATTCGCGGTAGATCCGCTTTATGAGGTTTGAAGAGTATCAATTGGATGGGTGCTTCGACGAAATGTTCGGAGAGGCAGGACAACCTCGGCCAGCCGCCCGCCTTTTGGCGAAAAGAATAGAAGGCCTTCCAACTGAGGAGTTGGTTAGCCGTCAACGTGCGGCGGATCGTGCCCTGGTACAAATGGGTATCACTTTCAACGTTTACGGCGAAAGCGCCGGTGTTGAAAAAACTCTCCCATTCGACCTGATACCTCGAATTATCGCGGGCACTGAATGGAATCGCATCGAACGAGGTTTGAAACAAAGAATTCAGGCGCTCAACCTTTTCCTGGACGACCTGTACCACGACCAACATATTTTGAACGACGGGATTATTCCCAGGGAAGTGATCCTGTCTTCCAAGGGATTTCGACCTCAATGTGTTGGCTTTAAACCACCTCGCGGAATTTGGTGCCACATCACCGGAACTGACCTCGTCCGGCATCATGACGGGCAAATATATGTTCTGGAAGACAATCTGCGGTGTCCTTCTGGAGTTTCCTATGTGCTGCAAAATCGGCAGTTGATGAAAAGTCTCTTTCCGGGTGTGTTTGCTTCGGCACGAATCCGCCCGGTTTCGAATTATCCACTAAGATTGCGGGATATGCTTGAGTATCTCGCGCCCGATGGCGGCCCGCCTCGAATGGTTCTTCTTACCCCGGGGGTTTTTAATTCCGCTTATTTCGAACATTCGTTCCTCGCCCAGCAAATGGGAATTGAGCTCGTCGAAGGGAGCGATCTCGTAGTTTCCGACGGATACGTTTGGATGCGGACGACGCGCGGGTTTGAGAAGGTCGACGTTATTTACCGGCGCATTGACGACGATTTCCTGGATCCTCTGGCGTTTCGGGCGGACTCAATGCTCGGTGTCCCAGGGCTGATGGAAGCTTACCGGGCCGGAAATGTCGCCCTCGCAAATGCTCCGGGCACAGGTGTCGCCGACGACAAGGTTGTTTACGCCTACGTACCCAAAATCATTAAATATTACCTTAAACAGGAGGCAATTCTCCCAAACGTTCCCACCTATATCTGTTCGGAGGAAGCTGACCTAAATTACGTTTTGGAGAATCTGGACAAACTCGTTGTAAAAGCCGCTAATGAGTCAGGCGGTTATGGCATGCTGATCGGTCCACATTCCACGGCGGAAATGCGAGCCGATTTCGCCCAGAAAATCCAGCAAAATCCCCGCAATTACATCGCCCAGCCAACACTATCCCTTTCCCGGGTGCCAACCCTCATCAACGAAACGCTCGAAGGAAGGCATGTCGATCTGCGACCCTACATACTATATTCAAAAGAAATATTTGTACTACCCGGCGGTTTGACCCGCGTGGCCCTAAAAAAGGGTTCGCTGGTCGTGAATTCTTCGCAAGGCGGAGGCACGAAGGATTCCTGGGTTCTCGCCGAAAACGAACTCGATGAGAAAGAACCGGCGCTGGAGGGACAAAGCGCCAAAACGGAGGCCGCCCCATGCTAAGTCGTGTTGCCGATTCAATTTATTGGATGGGCTGTTACGTGGAGCGCGCCGAAAACGTCGCCCGCTTCATTGATGTAAATCTACAACTGATGCTTGATAGCCCGGACTATGTTGGCCAACAGTGGGAACCACTTGTTTTTATCAGCGGGGATCACGAAGATTTCGCCAAGCGCTATGGGAAAGCGACCCAGGACAACGTTCTCAAATTCCTCGCGTTCGATTACGAGAATCCGAACTCCATTGTTTCATGCCTTCGTGCCGCACGCCAAAACGCCCGGTCCGTACGCGAGATTATTTCTTCGGAGATGTGGCTCCAGCTCAATAAGTTCTATCTAATGGTCAAGTCCGTTGCTGAACAAGGGCTTAATCTCGACTCAATGCATCAGTTTTTCGACGAGGTGAAATCTGCAAGCCACCTTTTCAATGGAATTACGGAAGCCACCATGACCCATGGTGAGGGCTGGCACTTCTGCAGGCTCAGCAAACAGCTCGAACGGGCCGATAAGACCTCGCGCATCCTGGACGTGAAATACTTCATACTGTTGCGTTCCGTCACCGACGTCGGCACTGCATGGGACGATATTCAATGGGCAGCCGTCCTGCGCTCGACCAGTGCGTTCGAGATGTATCGAAAGGATCATGGCCGGATTACACCAAAGGGCGTGGTTGACTACCTGTTGCTCAATCGTTTTTTCCCTCGCGCGATTCATCATTGTTTAATTTCCGCACGAGAATCGCTTCATTCGATTTCCGGCACACCGATCGGTTCTTACAAAAATCCCGCCGAAAAACTTCTCGGCCAGCTTTGCTCGGAATTCTCCTACGCCTCCGTTGACGAAGTCATCGCGTTCGGATTGCATGAATATCTCGACGGATTGCAGGTGAAAATGAATCATATCGGCACCGAAATCCACGAAACATTTTTCGCAAAGAAAACCGCTCCGGTTCGGCATGGATTGGGCATGTCGCAATTTCAATCCCAGTAAAAGCCACCACAAACTATGTCGATCCATGTCGCGCTGACGCATCGCTCTCACTATCTCTATGACCGCCCGGTCAATCAGTCGCCTCACGTGATTCGACTTCGGCCCGCGCCACACTGCCGGACACCGATATTGAGCTATTCCTTGCGAGTCAAACCGGAGAAGCACTTCCTCAACTGGCACCAGGACCCATTCTCCAATTACCTTGCGCGTCTCGTCTTCCTGGAAAAAAGCTCTGAATTGTTGGTTGAGGTAGATCTCGTGGCTGAAATGGCCATCTACAATCCCTTTGACTTTTTCATGGAGCCCGGTTTTGAGATGTGGCCGTTTAAATATGAAACGTCCCTCGCGAAGCAACTGGCCCCGTTCCTGGAAATTGGACAGCACGGGCCACTTTTCCAGAAGCTCCTTGCCGCCGTCCCAAAATCTTCACCCTCCACCATCGATTTTGTCGTCGCGCTAAACCAGCAAATCGCCCGGGAAATCACCTATCTAATTCGCCTGGAACCGGGCGTGCAAACCCCGGAAGAGAGTTGCCAGCTTAAATCAGGCTCCTGCCGGGACACCGCGTGGCTGCTCGTGCAAATCTGCCGCAGTATCGGATTGGCCGCCCGGTTTGTTTCTGGCTACCTCATTCAATTGGCGCCGGACGTAAAGTCCCTCGATGGTCCTTCCGGAACCGACCGGGATTTCACCGATCTGCATGCCTGGTGCGAAGTTTATCTCCCTGGCGGCGGGTGGATCGGTTTGGATCCCACCTCGGGCCTGCTCGCTGGCGAAGGACACATTCCCCTCGCCTGCAGCGCTTTTCCATCCGATGCGGCCGCCATTTTTGGCGCGACCGACAAATGCGAAACCGTTTTCAAACACGAAATGCGGGTGCAGCGGATTTTCGAATCCCCGCGCGTCACCAGGCCTTATTCCGACGAACAATGGAGTGAGATCGAAAAGCTGGGCCACTCTATTGACGATCAATTGAAACGTGGAGATGTGCGTCTCACCATGGGCGGTGAACCGACGTTTATTTCAATCGACAACATGGACGGCGCAGAATGGAATTTCACTGCGGTAAGTCCAGAAAAGCGAAAACTTTCGGCGAATTTGCTGCACCGGCTCAAAAACAAATGGGCACCGGGATCATTACTCCATTTTGGACAGGGCAAGTGGTACCCGGGAGAATCACTGCCCCGCTGGTCTTTGGGCTGTTATTGGCGCACCGACGGACTGCCGCTTTGGAATCACGAATCTCTGTTTGCCGACGACACAAAGAACTACGGACACGGATCGGAAGAGGCAAAACGTTTCATAACGAAACTCTCCCAGGTTCTCGGAGTAAAGCAAAAGCACATCATTCCGGCATACGAAGACACCTATTATTACCTGTGGCGCGAACAAAGCCTGCCTGCAAATGTTGATCCGCTTGCCTCAAAACTCGACTCCCCCGAAGAGCGCGACCGCCTTAGGAAAACGTTCGATCAAGGTCTGAGCCAGGTAGTCGGATATGTTTTGCCGGTCTATCCCGGTCCCGCGGCTCCCAGAGGATGGACGAGTGGCCCCTGGTTCTTTCGCAGCCCGCATCTGTTTCTCATTCCAGGCGATTCTCCAATCGGCCTCCGCCTGCCACTTGATACGCTGCCCTGGGTTTCGAAATCCGATTATCCCTATGTTCATCCGATCGATCCATTCGATCCAGCATACGTCGCGCCGATCAAGACAATTATCCCACCCATCGGAATTCCCGCAAAACCGCGTGCTGAAAGCAAGGGCGATGCGGAACGAGTTCCTCAGGCGGGTGAATCCGCGGACTGGATTGCTCGAACTGCGGTGTGCGTGGAAGCCAGGTCAGGCCGCCTGCACGTCTTCATGCCTCCCACCAGGGAACCGGCCGACTACCTCCAATTACTCAGCGCAGTCGAGGAAACCGCCTCAGCTCTGCAACTACCGGTCGTAATCGAAGGAGCAGCGCCTCCTGATGGCGGGTGGCTGAAACATTTCAAAATTACTCCCGATCCGGGCGTCATCGAAGTGAACCTTCAACCGGCGCATTCCTGGGAAGAATTGGTAAACCACACCAATGACCTCTATGACGAAGCCAGGCTGGCTCGCCTCGGAAGTGAAAAATTCATGATCGACGGACGCCACGTCGGAACCGGCGGCGGAAACCATATCATCGTGGGCGGAGCAACGCCTGCCGACAGCCCCATTTTGCGCCGTCCCGATCTTCTGAGGAGTCTCCTGTGTTTTTGGCAGAATCATCCTTCGCTTTCGTTTCTTTTTAGCGGACTGTTTATCGGGCCTACCAGTCAGCACCCCAGAGTCGACGAAGCGCGAAATGATTCTCTGTATGAGCTCGAATTGGCCTTTAGGCAGGTTCCGGTTAATAAGCAGGTTGCGCCCTGGCTGGTCGATCGATTATTCCGGCATCTTCTCATCGATATCACGGGCAATACCCATCGGGCTGAGTTTTGCATTGATAAACTCTATTCGCCCGATAGCAGTTCAGGCCGTCTGGGGCTTCTGGAACTTCGCGCCTTCGAAATGCCGCCGCACGCCCGAATGAGTCTCACCCAGCAGTTGCTTCTCCGCGCCTTAATCGCGCGCTTTTGGGACGAGCCTTACGAGCAGAACCTCGTTCGTTGGGGCACGCAACTTCACGACCGTTTTCTCCTGCCTCATTTCGTCGAGCAGGATTTCCGGGATGTGATCCTCGATTTGCGGGAACATGGTTTTCCTTTCCAACAAGAGTGGTTCGCGCCCCATTTTGAATTTCGTTTCCCCCGCTACGGCGGTGTCGTTGAGCACGGCATCGATCTCGAAATTCGCCAGGCGTTGGAGCCGTGGCATGTGCTCGGGGAACAAGGCGCCGCCGGCGGCACTGTCCGGTATGTCGATTCCTCTCTCGACCGGTTGCAGGTAAAAGTCAGAGGAATGACCGATTCGCGCCATGTAATCCTCTGTAATGGACATCCCGTGCCGCTGCATCCGACCGGAACGCACGGTGAATTTGCCGCGGGTGTGCGCTTTCGAGCCTGGCACCCGGGCGAATGTTTGCACCCGACGATCGGCATCCAATCTCCCCTTACGTTTGACATCGCAGACCGCTGGAACTCGCGCTCCCTGGGTGGCTGCACTTTTCACACCTCTCACCCGGGCGGTCGTAATCACGCGACCCTTCCGGTCAACGCCTACGAAGCGGAGAGCCGGCGCCTCGAAAGATTTTCCACTCTCGGTCACAGCTCCGGCAGGCTGATAATTCCGTCCATCGAGATTAATCCCGAGTTTCCATTGACTCTTGACCTTCGTGCGACTTGATTTGGACTCTGAAAAAGTGTCCCATACAGCGCGTTACCTTAAAGCGGCAGTTGAACGTGTCCGAGATTTGCAAAAGCTTGGGCGAGAAAGCGGTGCGAAGCGGCGCCGCAAATCCGCAATGGATCTGTGGCGTCGCGACAAATCGCTTTCCCGCCGAGATCTTGCGAAGATCGGATACGAGCAACTGACGTTTAAGGTTAATGAGTAGTTCGCCACCAATAGATTTGGATAAATCCGAAACCTTGTTTGCTTCTTACGGACCTCTGCCAAAGCTTTACGATGAAAGTTTCGGAAGCGACCGGCAGATGCGGGCGCATTGGCGCCTCTTCGGACGAACCCTGGAGAAGCTCGGTGCGGAAGAGATTTCACTGCGATGGGACTACGCTCGCCGAATCATTCGCGAGCACGGAACCACCTATAACATCTACAGTGATCCCCAAGGGATGGATCGACCGTGGGAATTGGATATTATTCCACTTCTCATTTCG
>JAQGOX010000540.1 GCA_028293365.1 Verrucomicrobiales bacterium
AAAAAGACAAGATTTCCAATCAGCGAGACACGATAAAAACACGATCCGCATTTATCAAAAACACGATTTTTTATGGGGAGACACGATCCAGACACGAAAACCACGATCAATATTATTTCCGCGCGAAATGACACGATTAGGGTTTGTCTTCAAACTGGCTTTTGCTCGGATTTGGAGCTAATCGCCATGGAGACGAGGCGCAAGGAGGGCGCATATTGCAAGAAATCTGCAACCGACGAGCAACGACGTATCCATGGTGAGAAGCCCATAGACGGGTAAAATGCAGTTTGAAGACACGCCCTAGCTATCTGAGCGAGAACTAGCGGTTCACGCGTTCTCTCCACTTTCTCTAGAAAACCTGCCTTACGCTTTCTAAGAGCCCGTCTGAAAACGCGGAAGTGCCATCCGAAGGGATTTTGGTGGCTATTGAGGCGGTTCGGCGAGTGCATCTCCGCAGCGGGTTGTGCTCGTCGAACCAACGAAGACAGGTGTCAAAAGGCCCAGGGAGGGGCCATCCTTTGGTTTTTGTTAGCAATCAACATGTCTGTTACTGATCAGACGGAGGGATAGGCTACGTTGAGTCACGAGAGATTTGCGGATTTGGCAAGGTTTATCACGTTTCACGTGGCGTGAGCGAGAGAAGATACCTGTTAACGGTCTCTGACCGAGCGAACAACGCCGCCAAATCCTCGCAAATAGCCGTGAGGCATTGTAGTTTATCCCGACGTCTGATCAGAAAACACAGGCTAGGATCCTCATTCGACCATATGACAACCTCCCAATATTTTTTCGCCAACTCACGAGTTGGCCGCATTTGGGGATATTTTAAGGATAAAGGATTCCTGATGGAGACTTTTAGTGATTCGATTGCTACTCTTCAGTTGCCATCCAACGAAATCCTGCCATGTTCGGAGTTGCTTCGGTTCTGAAAACGCTGTTAGAGTAGGCACTTGCGGCTTCGGAAGTTTACGGCAAATCTCGAGGTTCAAACTGAAGCAAGTGAGTTCCACGAGTACAGTGGCTGCACACAACTGGTTCGGGCGATTGGCGCAGTGGTAGCGCAACTGCTTTACACGCAGTGGGTCGGGGGTTCGAATCCCTCATCGCCCACCATTTTTCGGATGATCTCGACGGGGGGGTTCGTTGAATTCTCGCTACGTGGGATGAAATTATGCACTATTTTAAATCCAGATTTATTTTTTTGGCTTCAGCCTGCTTACTGAGCTCGATCTGTTTTGCCGGTGAACTGGCGACTGGCGTTCGCGGTATCGCCACTCGAGCTCCCAAAGGCATGAGGATCGATGGTGATCTTTCGGAATTTAAAGATGCATTCTGCACCCCTGTTGAATATCACAATGCAGATCTGAAAAACCGTGCTGGGCAGTTTTTCTATATGTGGGACGATGAGGCGTTCTACGCCGGATTGCGCACCCTCGACACCAAACCAGCAAACTTTGCGGATGATGGTCATCTCTGGGAAGGTGACGCCGTTGAGTGGTATTTTGATACTCGCCGTGGCGATGCCTTTCGCGGGCAGGATTGGGGCAAAGGCGCCGTGCATTGTTACTGGACAGGAATGAAGGGCACCAACGTGCAGGCACGGTTTTGTTTGCGTCCAGGGTATCTCGATGCAATCCCAAAAATCGGCGTCGAAGTTGGTTCACGCCGTACCGCAAACGGCCTCGAAGTTGAATTCAAACTGCCCTGGGCGAATTTTCCGAACTTTAACGCTGCGGTTGATGCCGTAATCGCTCTGGACGCTGAACTTTGCTACAGCGACGGTGCCGGGCGCGTCAATCGCTCGTTCGTGTATGGCAGTCCGCTTTCGGTGACGCAACCCGCAAGCCAGGCAAAAATCCAGCTCGTCGAGAGAGTCGATGACTCTTTCTGGAGACAGTGTGGTCCTGTGATGACTCCGATTCATTGCGACACCGCGTGGGCTCAGAAAACAAGGCCAATGATTACTGGTGTCATGGGGCTTCCTTCGACTCAGAAGGATAAAATCGGTAAAACGTTATTTCGAATTTTGGATTTACAGGGCAAAGTCCTCGGCGAATTTGAAGGCAGAGTTGAAAATTTCGATCCGGACGGTGGCTTTTTGCGATCAGTCGCACACTGGCCGGTGGAACTCGCCGTTCCCGGAGCTCACGAATTGCTCGGGATTGTGTTTGATACTTCCGGCAAGGAACTCTCTCGCGTCGCGCCGCGCCTCGTCAGTGTAAACATGAACCCAGGATATTAAGTTACAGAAGCAGATGGATCATTTAATCAAATTACTGAGGGAGAACGCCTCGCTCAAACCGGCTCAGTTGGCGTCAATGTTGAATTCCACTGAGATAGAAGTTCAGCGCAAGATTCAGCAACTCGAGCACGACCAGGTCATTCTTGGATACCGCACGATTGTGAACGAGGAGAAACTCGGGGTCGATACCGTGCGCGCTGTCATTGAGGTGAAGATTACCCCGGAGCGCGAAGGCGGTTTCAATCGGCTTGCCGAACGAATCGCCAAATACTCAGAAGTCAGTTCCTGTTATTTAATGTCGGGCGGTTACGATCTTTTGGTGTTTGTAGAAGGAACCAACTTGCGGGAGGTCGCGAGTTTTGTTTCCGAAAAGCTTGCCACCATTCAGGGCGTCATCTCGACGGCCACACATTTCATGCTTAAGCCTTATAAGGAACAGGGAGTTCTCATGAGCCGCGAGCACAACGACGAACGGTTATCGGTCTCGCCCTGATCGGCGGACCAGAATTCGGTTTCAGATATGCGGATCATAAATTTAAATCCTGATACGGACATCGGTGCGAGCGCCTGGTTCGTCGATATTGACGGGCATCGCCTCCTGATGGATGCGGGCACTCACCCTAAACGCGAAGGCCGGCCCAGTCTCCCGCTTTACGATGTAATCAAGAACGAAAACGTTGAAGCCATTGCGATTTCTCATTGCCATCACGATCACGTCGGGTCTTTGCCTGTGGCGCAACGGTTTTTTCCCAAGGCGCACGTTCTGATGACCGAGCTTAGTTATTTCCTCGTCGAGCGCGTTCTTCACAATTCTGTCAATGTGATGGTTCGTCAGCGCGATGAAATGGGCATCGCTGAATATCCCCTTTACACCCACGACGAGGTCGATGATGTAGCCCATCTCTACCAGGGATTTCGCTACAATCGCGAAGTCGATTGGGCGGCATTTCAGAAAACGCGCGCCGGGTTGCCTTCCCCGACGCTTGAGTTTTACGATGCTGGCCACGCGCTGGGTTCTGCCGGCATAATGGTTCGCGGAGCGAAAGAAACGGTCTTTTATACCGGGGACGTTTGTTTTCAGGATCAAACCATTCTCAAAGGCGCGCGTTTCGATGACATAAAGGCTGATGTTCTGATCATGGAGACCACACGGGGAAATCGTGAAGTCCCCGCCGGGTTTACGCGCGACGCCGAAGTGGAACGTCTGGCCCAAAGCATTCAGCGGGTCCTGGCCCGAAAAGGCTCGGTTCTAATTCCGGTTTTCGCGATGGGTAGGACTCAGGAGATTCTCGCCCAGCTCGCACTATTAATGCGCGCGGGCAAAATTCCGAAACAGCCGGTTTACATAGGTGGATTGGGTCGCGTTTTCACAGAAATCTACGACTTGGAAGCCCATCGAGCCCATCGTTCGCACACCAATTTAAAGCTGACGCAGGCTTTAAATCTGATTGTGCTCGAAAAGGGGCAAAGCGAGAAAATGAATCTCTCCGGCGGTCGTATTTTCGTGGTGACAGCGGGAATGATGAGCGAACACACAGCCGCGCATAATCTGGCCCTCCGGATGGTAGGAGATGAGCGGATGGCCATTTTCTTTGTTGGCTATGCCGATGCGGATACTCCCGGCGGTCGGCTTAAAGCAGCGGCGCCTGGAGTGCCATTCGCATTCAGCCCGAGCGGCGGCGAACTCACGCGCAAATGCGAAGTGGAGGATTTCGACCTGACCGCTCATGCGAACCGAGAGGACCTGTTGAATTTCGTTGGGCAGGTGGATCCTCGAACAGTCTTGTTGGGCCACGGCGACGAAGTTTCACGCAAATGGTTTGAGGAACGAATCAAAGCGCGTTTTCCTAAAATTCGCGTGATTCAGCCCGTGCCTGGCCTTACGGTGGATGCTTGAGCATGGACCTGCAGGAAATTGCTCGTTCGCTTGCATTGCACAAAGTGTGTGCGAGAAATAGTCGCGAACATGGGATTGCTCTTGAAATGACGCGGCGCTTAGGGCGAAATGCTCGGGCTCGGTATGCTCTATGAATCTTGGTGACATTCTACAGAAGGAACAAATCATTACTGATTTGCGCGCTGCCAATCGATGGGAAGCCATTGATGAACTGATCAGCAACCTGGTGAGCACCGGGAAAATCAAGCCCGAGCACCGCGAGCAAATCGCGGCTGTCGTTAAAAAACGCGAAACCTCAATGAGCACTGGCATTGGGTTTGGCATTGGCATTCCGCACGCATCCACGGACCTCATTTACGATGTCGTCGGGGCGTTTGGGCGGTCGAAAAAAGGAGTCAATTTCGACGCGCTCGATAATCAGCCCGTCAATCTAGTGATGCTTTTCCTCGTGCCTCAGGGTCAGTTTCAAAAGCACCTGCACACGCTCGCGAATATTGCCAAATTGCTCCACAACAAAGAATTTAGACAAGCGCTCGAAGCCGCGCCCGACGCTGAGGAGATGATGAAGATCATCAAGAATCCTCTCGGCAGTTAGCGTCCTCTCTC
>JAQGOX010000576.1 GCA_028293365.1 Verrucomicrobiales bacterium
CAGAGAATCGTTGCACAGCCAACAGTTCCTTCCCACGTTGCTCGGGGGCTTTGCTCTTACCGCGACCCTTCTCGCGGCCCTGGGAATTTATGGTGTTATGTCGTACTCGGTGAGCCAAAGGACCCGCGAAATAGGCATCCGTCTGGCTCTGGGAGCGCAGCGGTGGGACGCCCTGTCACTCGTGTTGAGGCAAGGAACGTTGCTAACACTTGCCGGAACTGGCCTGGGCCTGCTCGCGGCTCTGGCCACGACGCGGGTACTGACAAGTGTTCTTTACGGCACCAGCCCGACAGATCTGCTGACGTTCATTTTTGTGACGCATATTCTGATGACCGTGGCGTTCGTCGCATGCTGGTTACCCGCTCGCAGAGCTGCCAAAGTCGATCCGATCATGGCACTGAGATGCGAATGACATTTAAGGAAATCCATGCCTATTGACCCAACGCGGAGACTGTTCGGCTGGTTTGAAGCGATTTTCCGCAAGCGCAAACTCGATGCGGAGATGGACGAAGGTCAAAACTTGGTTTCAATATCCCTCGCAGTCGTTGCACTGGTCGCTTGCTTTGCACCGGCTCGCAGAGCGACTCGCATCGATCCATTGCTGCACTAAGACACGAGGCATGTACAGAATAAAAATGAATCCGGAACCACGAAGAGAGTTTACCCCGGAAATTGCCGGTCAAATTCCTCGTGAGTTCCGATCCAGGTCCAAACCCATAAGCCTTCGCTGCGGAAAGCCACCGCACGATATTCGAGCGTTACGCGAACCGACCAGAAGCGTCGATCAGTCCGAAGACGTTCCAGGTGCAAACTGGGATGGGCGGGATTTTGCAGAAATTTCTTATAGGCATTCCGGGCCGCTGTTCGGATTTGAAGAGGCAAAGTCCAATAGAGCCTCCAAAATTCCACTGTCCCGCGTGAACTCACGTATTACGATCGAAGCGAGCCTCGCTGATCTCGGGAAAGGCTTGCGGATCGTTACGGAGTTCGGCTTCGATCTTGTCACCGAGAGCCCCCAATGCTGGGCGTGGACGAGGGTCGCGAATAATTTGCTCCCATCTGGCATCGCCATCCATCTCAGGAAGAATCTCGGGAAGACGCGCGATGAGATCCTCACGGTCTTTCCAGGAAAGACCCCTAATCGCGGCTGTAATCTGATCCACCGTGCTCACGGAGCAAAGATAGATTTAAACAAAGACCTAAACAAGCGAAAGATCGCTACTGGAGACCGTGTGATTTCCTGGTTCCGCGTTTCCCCATTAGCAAATCACAGTTAACGAACGAGTAAACGTATGAACTCGATACGCAAATTATTCGCCGCGGTTGAATCACTCTTTCATAAGCGCAAACTCGATGCGGAGATGGAGGAGGAGATGCGCTCGCATGTCGAGCAGCGTACGCAGCAGAACCTTGAAGCCGGAATGAGCGCGGAGGAAGCACGGTATGCCGCGTTACGACAGTTCGGCTGGGTCGAATCGATCAAGGAAGAATGCCGCGACCAAACGAGAATCAGTTGGATCGAAACGTCCATTCGCGATGTTCGTTTTGGAGTGCGAATGCTTGGCAAGAATCCGGTGTTCACCGCGGTTGCGGTGCTCACGCTCGCACTGGGAATTGGAGCTGCCACAGCATTGTTTAGCGTCGTTTATGGTGTTCTGATCAGTCCCTATCCGTACGCAAAACCAGGGGAGATTTGGGTTCCCGGGCTGGCCAGCGCCGGCGGCGAACAGAAAATGCGTCCTTACCCGACCGCGCAGTTTTCGGAAATGGCAAAGCTGCCCGTATTTGCTGATGTCATGGCCACTGCTCCGGGAAGCGTGCTTTTAACCGGCGAATACGCACCACAAACCGTGCGCGGTGTTCGCTTGTCCGGAAACGCATTTAATTTCATCGGGGTGCGTCCGCAACTCGGGCGCACCATTCAGGCGATTGATATTACTCCCGCAGGAGACCCGGAGCCGGTCACCGTAATCAGCTTCCGCCTCTGGCAAAAACTCTTTGGCGGGCAACCGGATGTTCTCGGAAAAACTCTTCGTTTGGATGATCAGCTCTATACAGTCATTGGAGTCATGCCCTCGCGTTTTGGTTGGTGGACCGATGACGGGCTTTGGCTTCCGTTCGGAACCAATTCGAAAGGTCCTCAGTCGGTTTTTCCGATTACGCGATTGAAACCGGGCGTCACGTCTGTTGCCGCCGAGTCGCAACTCCATACTCTTCAATTGGAATTAGCGAAAATTTATCCATCGAGTTATCCCAAGGAGCCGTTTACCAGCCGTTTGACTAATTATCTCGATCTCACCGTTGCAAGCGGTGAAATGCAACGCAGCCTGCGATTGATTTTCGGAGCGGTGATATTCCTTTTGCTTATAGCCTGTGCGAATGTCGCAAACTTGCAACTAGCGAAAGCCACGGTACGCGCGCGAGAAATGGCGGTTCGTCTCTCCCTCGGTGCTGGACGAGGACAGCTTATTCGGCAATTGTTAACCGAAAGTATTTTAGTTTCGATTTTGGGTGGATTGCTGGGATTGCTCTTTGCCTATCTTATCACGCATTTAACGGTCGCCCTCATGCCGGGAAATAATGTGCCCGCCGAAGCGCGAATTGAGGTAAACCGGTATGTCTTGTCCTTCTCAGTGATCATCTCTGCGCTGACTGGAATCATTTTTGGGCTTGCTCCAGCGTTGCAGTCGTCCCGGCCAAATCTCGTCGAAACTCTTAAGGATGAGGGAAGAGGTTCGAGTGGCTTAACTGGCGGAAAAACGCGGGGTTTTCTGGTGATCACGGAAGTCGCGCTATCCGTGGTGCTGCTCATTAGTGCGGCCCTCACGATTCGCAGCTTCGTTGCGCTGCAACAGGTCAAACTCGGTTTTCTGCCGGAACGTGTGATGACTATCGGTCTTCCCTTGGCCCCGAAACGTTATCCAACCCCTGAGCTGCGCAATCGCTTTGCCCGGGAATTGCTCGAGCGTGTTAGAGGTCTGCCTGGTGTGGCGGCGGCAAGCATTGGAAACGGTGGTCTTCCATTTGGAGGGCCCGATTCCACGTTTGGCATTGAGGGGCAGGAAGAAATCGGCGAAACGCGCCGTATCACCCTGCATGCGATTAGCGGTGATTATCTTCGTACACTCGGAATTCCCCTGCGCCATGGACGAATGCTCGAAGAGAGGGAGATCAATGAATTGGCTCAAGTGGCCGTCATCAACGAGGCCGCTGCTCGACTCTGGCCCGCCGGAGAAAATCCTATTGGCAGGCGTCTACGCATTGAGGAGCTTTTGCGGTTGCGTGGGGTTGCAACGAATATTACGTCAAACGTCACAATCGTCGGGATTATCGGGAACACCCGGAACGACGATCTTCGGGAAGAAGCACAGCCGACAGTCTTGATTCCCTATACGCTGGTGGCACCACCACAACGCATGCTCGCCGTTCGGACGCTCGGAGAACCCACCACGCTGATGAATGCGCTGAGAGAGCAGGTGCGCCAAATGGACAGTGAACAGCCAATCAACGGCCCGACCACTTTTGAGGAGATACTTGGTTTTCGGACCGCGCAGCCACGTTTTATCATGGCGCTTTTCACCGTGTTCGCCGCTCTAGGACTTGGCCTGGCAATAGCGGGAATCTACAGCGTATTGTCCTACCTGGTACAAATGCGAACCAGAGAGTTCGGGGTGCGGCTCGCGTTGGGCGCTCAGCGCCGGAATATACTCGCCCTTGTTTTTCGCGCGGGAGGGAGGTTAGTCGGTTTTGGGATCATAATTGGGATTGTAGGAAGCCTCGCGGCGGCTCGCGTGCTGCAAAGCCAATTGGATTTATTCCGGGTTACCAGTTCCGATCCTCTTTCATTCGCAGGGATGATTCTACTACTGATAATAGTTGCGGGAGGCGCCTGCTTCATCCCCGCCCGGCGTGCGACCCGAGTCGAGCCGGTAGTCGCATTGCGCTACGAATGACAACCATTACCTATCCGAGAATACCTCGCGAACTATTCGCATCTGCGCTGGCTGCGGTGGGGATCTTAAGAGTTATGGCCTGTTCCGTTTTACAACGCACGCAAATTTGGCGACGAGATTCACTTTGACTCGACCAGCCGGTTCGTTATCCTGTCCGGCCTGTTTTATTTATGGCGAAATTAACCGTCAATGATTTGGATGTGCGTGGTAAGCGCGTTTTGATGCGCGTGGATTATAACGTGCCTATGGAGGAAATCTCCGGCCAGATGGTTATCAACGACGCTACCCGGATCAAAGAAACCCTGGCCACGCTCAAGTTGCTGAGTGACAAGGGAGCGCGCCTTATTCTTGCCGCCCATTTGGGCCGTCCGAAAGGCCAGCGCGAAGCATCAATGTCGTTGCGCCCTGTGGCTGCGAAAGTGCAGGAAATGCTCGGTCGTCCCGTCAAGTTCGTCGATGATTGCGTCGGAGTGAAGGCCGAACAGGCGGCAAACCAGATGCGCGATGGCGAAATACTGCTTTTGGAGAACGTTCGCTACTACAACGAAGAAGAAGGCAACGATAAGGATTTCTCCGAGAAATTGGCAAAACTGGCCGATATCTATGTAAATGATGCCTTTGGCGCGGCACA
>JAQGOX010000595.1 GCA_028293365.1 Verrucomicrobiales bacterium
TAAACACGGACCACCGGGTGGTTATCCGGCTGGAGGTTGGAACTTCCCTAACAAGCCTCTGGATTGATCCTTCGACGGAGGCAGATGCATCTGTTCAAAGCGATACTGGCAATCCCCTAGCGATTACGTCGTTCGCTCTCCGCCAGGCGTCTGGAATTGGAGCACTGCGAATCGATGACATTGTCCTAGCGACGACCTTTGAAGAGTTAGCTGGTCGTCAGCCAGGCAGTCCTGTGGTCGTTCGATCCCCCACAGGCCTGACCGTAACCGCAGGAATGCCGGCAAGCTTTTCGGTTGATGCTGCAGGAGCTGAGCCGTTGCTTTATCAATGGTTTTTCAACAATAGCGAAATCACGGAGGCGACAAATTCCACCTTTCAAATTTCGCAAACGACCCACGCAGATGCCGGAGCCTATAAGGTGAAAATCAGCAATGCCGCGGGTTTCGTTATGAGTGACATTGCGACTTTGATGGTCGATGACCCAATTTTGCCTCCCGTAATTATCCGACCTCCGGAAAGTGCCGTGATAGTTTCTGGGGAAACTGCGACGTTTCAGGTGGTCGCCAACGGCACTGAACCAATGTTGTATCAATGGTATTTCAACGGCAATCGATTGCTGCTGGAAACAAACTCCACTTTGACCATTGGCAACGCCGCCGCATCCGCATCAGGCGCGTACAAGGTCACGGTTTCCAATTCTGCGGGAATAGCATTCAGTGATATCGCCATGCTGACGGTCGAGGATCCGGAGCTTTCACCCATGATCATAAGCGAGCCAGTGAGCCTGATTGTAAACGCGGGAGAATCAGCAGACTTTTCGGTCGGCGCAATTGGCACTCTTCCATTGTTTTATCAATGGTTTTTCAAAGACGGTGAATTGATGTATGAGACCAACTCCTTTCTACATTTGCCCCAAGTCGCAGAACCAAACAACGGAGAGTACCAAGTTCGCATTACAAATCACACAGGGACCGCCATCAGCCGAGCCGTAACACTAACGGTGAAGATACCGGCTGCGCCTCCGAACATTTCCAGACAGCCAGAATCCATTGAAGTTGCAACGGGTGAAACAACCACCTTTAGCGTAGCTGTAGGCGGAACAGAGCCCATTCTATTTCAGTGGTACAAAGATACCCTGCCTGTTGCTGGAGAGACGAACGCGATACTCGCATTGGTTAACGTGACGACGATTGACTCGGGCCGCTACTACGTCGCTGTATCGAACCAGGCGGGAGATATTCTGAGCGATTCAGCCTTTTTACACGTGAACCCTCCTCCCATTCCAAAACCGCCGCTGATTATTTTCACAAACTATCTATCGCATTTGGTTCGCCCCGGTGATCTCGAAACAAATACGTTTAGAGAACAGGTATTGCAACCAGGCGAGAGTTTTCGAATGGAAGTTGAAATATCGGATCAAAACGATCAACCGCTGTCTCTCCGGTTGAACACCAATGAACTGCCAACCGAAGCTCGGTGGGCCACTCTAGCAAGAAGTCCGACAAGCCTGACCGGGACATTCGAATTTACTCCGGCTCAAGCGTCTGCCGGACAATACTATACATTGCAAATTGAGGCCGCTGACACTCGATCGACAAACCAATTTGAGTGCCTGCTCTATGTTCCGACCATTGAGGAACAGAATATCGTGATCACGGAGTTCCTCACCAACCCGGACATTTCCATGGATTCCCCATATTTTAACCCACTGCATCGCCCCATTGCTGAATCAATTATGGAAAGCGACGATCAATACCTCGAGATCGCAAATCTCTCGGCTGAAACAGTCGAATTCAAGGGATGGACGATTTCGGATGGTGCTAAGGTTTGGCATAAGTTCGACCAGACATTCCGCCTGCAATCTTCAAACGCGGTGATTATTTATGGAGGATCGAGGACCGGTAGCGAACCGATGCTGGAAACTCCATCCTTCGCCGCCTCTGCAGGGGCATCTGGCCTTGAGCTCGACGATAATGGAGGGATTTTACTTTTGCGAAATCCCGATGGACAACTTATCTCGCGTGTGGTTTACGGCTCCCTGAGTAGTCGAAGTTCAATGACCCGCTTTCCAGATGCCAACGGAGCGTTCACTCCGCAGGAGTCGGTAAGCGTCCATTTATTTTCACCTGGTATGAAATGGAACGGGGAGCCATTTATGAACCGCGCCCAGCCTATTGCCGCTGAAAACGTTAAAATCGAGCAGATTAGCGGCAATCAGCTTCGAATAACCTGGAACGCACGAGCCGGCCAAAGCTATTCGGTGCTCCGCGCGCGGGTTGTAACGGACCCATTCGAACCGGTCGGCAGCTCTCTGCAATTCATAAACGAAACTGGAGAATATATCGACTTGCTTGATGTTTCAGGAACCAATTTTTATCTCGTGCGTAGTCCCTAAAGAGCTTCGGCCACCACCCGCCAATAATTCAGCCCGAAAAACCAGATGAATTCTAAGTGATCAATCCCCGCTTACGGAGCATTGCTTCCATCGCCTTGTCCATCATGTGTTCAGCGAGGGGACCAGTCGCAGCGTCCAGGCTGCTTAAAGCCGATTTCAACCTGCGGGCGTCACCAGTTTGGCTAACAGCATCTTCACTGGCGAGAACGTTCTCCAAATCATCCAATGCTTTTTGAATTTCACCACCCACACCCGGATCGATTTCACCACCACATTCGGCCAGTCCTTTTCGAGTGGCGGTTGCGGTTTCGACCGCGCGGAGTTTTGCTTCGGTCCATTGGCGCATCCGCAGATCGTCGAAGGCATGTTCGACAGATTCTTCGACCATTTTTTGCACATCCGCATCCGAGACATCGACGGCCGACTTCATTTCCACAATTTTTTCGTTTCCGGTTTTAATGTCGCGCGCCAGCACATGCAGGATGCCATTGGCATCGATTTCGAATTGCACTCCGACGCGTGGGATTCCTTTGGACGCCCGTTCAAACTCAATCGTAAACCGGC
>JAQGOX010000651.1 GCA_028293365.1 Verrucomicrobiales bacterium
GTATGGGGGGCTTTTTTTATTGTGTTTCGCTGTGTTTATTGTGTTTCGTGGGCTTTTTACTGTGTCGCGATTGTGTTCGGACTGTGTTGTGGTTGTGTCCACATTGTGTTTTCACTGTGTTGCAAACACAATTGGGATCACTTGCCCGTTACCGAATTAACGTGCTTTTTGTGTGGCGAGCGGGCGGGAGTGGATTCGCGGTTTGGGATCAGCCGAATTATTGGTGCCCTTCGATAACGCCAGAAAAAAAAATTATCGTTCTTCATCGTGTTTATCGTTTTTTGCTCAGGATTAGCGTGTTTTTTATTGTACAGGATTACATCGAGGAAAGTCAGGCGAAGGTTTCGATTCCAATGAAACCCGCCCTTGATTCCGATTCAAATGTCAAAGAACTGAGTCACGGACATAAGTCGGTGATCCCCAAGTCGAGCCCTTCCTGGGCTTCATTCCAATGTTTATCAGATTAACTCTTCACACGTCAATTCCTTTTTACGCGTACACTTCATATTTTAGCGTCAAACCATTTTCATTATGTGGATTGTGTGAACGAATACGGACTCATATCTGGAGTTTACCGGGCAAGGGCTTTTGACATTCGAGCGCGAGAAGGATCGTGCGGAGCGTTTGATGTCGATCCTGGCGTCTCGATTGCTTGAGACGCAGAAACGGGTCAGCGAATCGGCGCAAACTTTGAGTCTGCGGAAAAGTGGTGAATCGAGCGTGGTCGCGAACATTGCGGCGCATCCTGCAATTGCCGGTCCAGCACCTGGCGGTCGGTGATGACCACAACACAGTCGAAGACCTTCACATCCTTCGCGTCGTGCAGACTGGCGAGCCGGTCGAGAGCCATGAAATGCTGTTCGTTTTCCCGCTTCCTGCCGAGTGCTGAATGAGGTAGTTATGCCCCAGACCATCGCAGCCAGAGTGCAGGACCAAGTTCCGCACCGAGTCGAGTTGGTGGTACCGTGGGAAAATCATCGTCTCCTTCGTCACCACCCGATGCCCGCCGCGGCCGTCCTCCACTTTCTCCTCTTTCTTTTCGAGGAACATAAAGTGTCCAAGAATATCGAGGAAGCTTGCCACCTGGAGCACCTCCTCCCAGAAATAGCCCGTGCGATAACCGGACTCGTGCCGTGGGTTCCCAGCGCCGCAGATGATCTGCCCCGGATGACTGCCGCGATTGAACGGCAGAAAATAGGTCTTTTCCCCGGCCAGCCGCGTGGTCATGTGGACCTCTTCGGAATCAGCGGCAAAATGCACCAGCGACCGCTTCTTAAACTCAAACAACGGCGCGCGCGGGTCGCGGTCCTCCTTGTATTGGCGCACCGCGTTTCTCCAGCTCTGGCCCGTGCCGGGATTCTTCAGCTCGATCGTGGACACAGGCAGCCCGTTCACCGCGAGCACCATGTCCAGCGTGCGATTGTCGTTGGGATGACACGGTACCTGACGGGTCACCGTCAGCCTGTTTTTGTCGAACAGCTCCAGCACTTCGAGGTTCGCACCGTGGGCAGGCTTGAAGTAGGCGAGCCGAAACGTCCTTCCGTAAAATTTGAACCCATGCCGCAGAACATGGAGAGAGCCTTTGGCGTCCAATTCCTTGACGAGCGAGTTAAGTAGTAGCGCTTCGAGCCCCGCCGCGTGCAGCGTTTGCATCTCGGCCCAGAGCTTAGGTTGCGTATCCGCAATGAACGCGAACACCTGCGCGGGAAACAACGCCCGCTCCTTGTCCCATTCCGCGTTGCTGCCGGATTTCCAACCACCGCGTGTCAGAAAGATTTCCTCAACATAGGTCTCGAAGGCGCGCTCTGTGGTTTGGCTCATGTGGAAGGTTGCCAATTGAGCTTTACATCCAACCGGCGCAGCAACTTGAATGGAGTAACCGTCTCCACATCGAAGGCCCGGCACACGTTTACCAATGGCACTTTGTTGCGCCGAACTGGATCGAATTCCTCCAAAGTAACGACGTGCCTCCGTTCGCTTTTGCATAGGCGGCCAGCCAACCATCGGCGACCTGCTGAAATTCTGCCTTGGCAGATTCGAGAAAATGAGGCTGCGCCATCACCCACGCCAGCATCTCGGTATAGACCGCCGCGACGTCAGTCGTCGCGGTGTCCGCATACGCGACCGCCCCGAATTGTTGCTCCACCCATTGAGTGAGGTCATCACCGCCGCGCAATAATTCATCCTGAATCCTATCAATGCTGCAAAGTTTCCCTTGCTGTTGATGCCAGATAAGTGTGCTCCAATAACCAGGACAAAAATCCAGCCCGTAAAAACGCCGCTTGGCCTGGATGAAGGCGTTGGCGTCGAGCACAAACTTTCCCGGGTTCGCGCTCATGCAGATCCAAAACCCAGCTCCTGGGCGAATTGATCAAACGTCCGCCCATAAAGCCCCGTCAACCGGTAAGCATCCTTGTAAAGCAATCGGCCGGATCGCGCGGCACGGATGACCGCGCTGCCAAACCGATGACCAATGCGCACGTCCTGGGTGCGGTAGAAATGTCCCCCGGTAGGTTTCTCGCCAGCCCGCCGCCGTTCGTCAGCCCGGTATTCATTCAAGAACTTGTAAAATCTCTCGCGGGTGATCAGCCCGTGATCGAGTACCCGCCGGGCGGCCACGATGGGGCTCACCTTAAAGCGGCGCGCCAGCGCGGTGAAAGGATCGTCGCTCGCTCGCACTTGCGGCCAGCAAGCCTCCAGTTCCCGGGTCGGGATCAGCACCTCGGCCGCAATGCGGTTGCAGAACTTCTCGATCGCATCTTCGGAGGGCTGGAGGTCGGGTAAGTTAAAGACGCCATCCTTCCCGAGCCATAGGTGCGCCAACTCGTGTGCCAAAGTGAACATCTGCGCCGATTTGAAATCCGCTCCGTTGATGAAGATTAGTGGCGCATGGCGGTCACACAACACGAAGCCGCGAAACTCCTCCGGGTCAAGGGCCTGATGGGTGTTGTTGCCGAATACGCCGTTGACGACGACGAGCACACCGGTGGCTTCCACCGCCCGACGCAAGCCCAGCAGCGCGTTCGTCCAGGTCGGATGCAACTCGGCCCAGCCGTCTTCCATTCCGAGGGTCCGGCGGATGCTTTCCGCCGCCGCCAATGGACTTGACGCCAGCGTGACCGTGCCGATGAACGCCAACACTTCCGCACCCTCTTCAATAAGATATTCCCGCATCCACTCCTGCCTCCGTTGCATTTGATATATCGTCTCCAACAACGCAGCACTCGGTCGTCGCGGACGCTGGTCCCGCATCGTGCGGAAGTCGGGAACGGGCAATTTCTCTTGTGGCGGCGCGGGCAGAAAGAACGCACCAAAGGGCGTCAATGTGGCTTTGGCAAAATCCTCCAATTGTTTAAATGTGGGCTGAACCTCCCCGTTTTCCCATTGTGGGAGTTTTGGAAATCGCTCCACCAAGGCAGACTCATCCTGGCCGGAGCGGTCCACCGCCCAGCGGATCAGGTCTTTGTTGATGGCCACGCGGCTCATACTCTGAAATTACTTTAACTTATTGCCACCGTCGAGAACGCAGCCGGGGGAGCCTTACAAACGTCAATCTTGGCGATGACGGCGACCGTGATAAGGGGATACTCGCTTTTTCCCATTACGTCGGAGCACCTAGCATTTCCCATCTATTTCAAATACACGGTATTTGAGCCATTTGGCAATTCCATCGAGATCCGGGAACAATTGCTTGTCGAACACGCCATATTAGTCAAGCCGCTGGCGAATGTAGTCGTGGGCTCCGTGGTTGATCACGATCTCCAGATAATCATTTTCCTCCAATGGCTGCATCGGCTGGTGGCAGGCCAAGAGCAAACCGTCCTGGGCACGGATGCGCGGCGAAACGTGAGGCGGGCCGTAAATGACGTTCTCATCTATTTCAAAGGGCGAAATGGCTGGAGCTCGTTCCTCGTTGCGTGGCTTCGCCGGAGATGGCAGCGGCGTAGTTGCAGTAGCACTCAATGCCAGCGAGGTTGTCGTTGCTGAAGCGCTTCTTTCGTCGTCACCTTCTTGGACGCCAAAGGCTTCATAGCCGGAGACTGGTGCCGTCGGCGTGGTTACGGAATCTGGCATGGGAGTGATGACATCGTCGGTCAGGCGGCCGATTTCGGTGGAGCGCAACGGCTCGCTGGTCAAAACATACGCTGCGCTGTTTAGCAGCTTATCGTTGTCGTCGCACTCAGTGGTTCTCGCGGCGAAATAAAGCGCCACGAGCGGATTGGTCGTCCAGTCCATGAACCGCGTGGGCAACCCGTGGTGCTGGGCGAGCCGTTGAAGACGATGGCGAGGCGGCTGCCGCCGTTCTGCGGGGCGCGCATCTTGGCCAGCATGTGCTGGAGGAAGAGGAGTGCGCCGTCATTCACACGGGGCGTGCCCGCGCCGAATCGCCCACTGAAGCCGAGGGTGTCGTGTTCGTTCTCGATGTATTTCTGCTGCTGCTTCCACTCCACGCCGAACGGGGGGTTGGCGAGCATGTAATCAAACGTCCATTTTTTGCCGTCGGCGCCGCGATCAAACCGTCCTTCGTGAACGTATCACCGAGAATGACAGCGTCCGCGTCCTCGCCCTTGATGAGCATGTCGGACATGCAAACGGCCCACGCTTCATCGTTCCAGTCCTGGCCGAACAACGTGGGCTGGGCATCGGCGTTGAGGTCGCGGATGTATTTCTCCGCGACGGATAACATGCCGCCTGTGCCGCAGGCGGGGTCGTAGATGGTTTTGACGAAGTGGCTGCGGGCGAGGTCCTTCTCCGGCGAGAGGAGGAGGTTGACCATAAGCTTGATCACCTCACGGGGAGTAAAGTGTTCTCCGGCCTCCTCATTCGATTGTTCCGCGCCGATCCGAATGAGTTCCTCGAAGACGTAACCCATCTGGACGTTGTCCACGCGCTCCGGCGAGAGGTCAATGCCAGCGAATTTCTTGACGACGAGATAGAGCAAATCTTTCTCGGCCATGTAGGCGATCTGCTCAGGAAATTTAAAACGTTCAATGATGGCTCGAACATTGGGGGAGAAACCGTTGATGTAATTATTCAGATTCGGCGCGAGCTGGTTCGGGTCGTCGAGCAAGCCGTTGAGTCCGCTGTCCTGCGCAGGCTTGGCGATAGTGAATTTGGAGAGGTTGAAGAATGGAACCCGAGTAATCTGAGCGAGGCGGTGGCGAATGATATTTTCCCCCTTCGCCTTAATTGCAGCGTGTTCCTTTAGAACGGCAGCCTTTGTTGGCGCGAGGATGCAATCGAAACGGCGCAAAACGGTAAGAGGAAGTATGACTTTCCGATACTCGTTTCGTTTGTTGGGACCTCGAAGCAGATTGCAAATGCTCCAGATGAAGCTGGCTATTTGGGAGTGGTTTTCAACGGGCATGATTATTGAGCAGCGCTGAGACCGCTGTTAGCGCGAAATTGGTCGGCGGCAGCCCTTGAGGCGTTTCTCCGGAGCGTTTGTGAGAATGTCATTTTCCGATGGAGCGATCCATTGCATGCGATGACTGCGGATCGTATTGAAAAGTCCTCCAGGTTGAAATGGAAATATGCGGGTGGGAGGGCGTCTAGGTCGGCGAGGAGGGATGGTCGAATCGAGTATCGGACTGCTCGATTGGTTTGAAAAATCATGGCACCGCTTGTGGAATTGTTTTGGTTTGGTTCCTGGGCCTGCGCTTTTCCACTTCGACCCAGGCTTTCAGCCTTTAAGAATCTGGCTAAAAATTCAAAAAGGGATGGCGACCGATTTTTTGGCTGGGCCTGTTTGGCCTCTCCCCTTGTATTCCCCTCTCCATCGGATGGAAAGGGGAAGGGATTTTTGGGGGATCGTTTACCCAGGGCGGCGGCGCGCAAACTCGCCTTGCCATTGGTCTACAACTATACCGTCCCGACGGGACTTCGAAAGTTTCGGGGATTTTTGAAAACATTCGCTTGAGGCGGGGGAAGTGCAGTTTGATTTCGATGGTTGAGTCGCAGCTCCGGGAAAAGCGGTAGGGGGCTACCGCAGTCCAAGACGCTGGCGCGAGTGAGGGCGGTCGACGGCTTTTGATTAACGAACGGTTTCGTTACGGGCGTTCGAACGGCCCAGCGGTCCATTCGCTACCTTGCAGACGGTAGTATCGGACATTGTTGTCCCGTCATTACTTCCAAGCCTGGTCGACATTTCTTCCACTGGAATTCCCGTTTGAGCGATGCTCGACCCGGCCTCCTCTCAATCCAGTAACTTACTGATCAGGTAAACCGAAGGGGTGCGATTCCGAATTCAATGTGGGAGGAACCCTGGCGTGGCTGGACACAATCTTTGCATCAGGGTATTCCTTTATGAATGGATCGGGCAGCGGTTTCCTTGCAAACTAGAGGACCTGAAGTAGTTGGTATGGGGTGATTTGGAAGTTACGCATATTCTTCGGGATTTTTATTGTTTCCCGTCTCGCTTTTGCCCAGCCAGCGCAAACGGTGGTCACGTTTGACTTCGTCCAGAAAAAGGCGCAGGAACGTTCAGCCAAGCCGTTTCATTCGCCGAAAGCGGATTTGCCCGACGTTCTGCGAGGAGACAAACTGAACTACGATAGCTATCGTGAAATCGAGTTCCGCCATGATAAAGCGCTTTGGTTGAAGGAAGAGCTTCCGTTCCGCCTCGAATTCTTTCATCCAGGTTATCTTTATCAGGATCCGTTAAAAGTGAACGAGTTCTCCTCGACTCACGTACAGCCAATTCGGTTTGTGCAGGATTTTTTCGATTACAGGAAGCTCGATTTCAAAAAAACCATCCCAGCAGATACAGGATATGCGGGGTTTAAGTTGCTTTATCGTTTGAACGACCCAAATCGATGGGATGAACTCGGCTCGTTCCTCGGCGCAAGCTATTTCAGGTTATTGGGAAAAGGATCGCGCTACGGTCAATCAGCCCGTGGACTCGCGTTGAATACAGGCGAAACGGATCGCCAGGAAGAGTTTCCCCTTTTCACGGACTGGTGGCTGGGAAAACCGGAGAAGCAAAGCGATACTCTTTTGCTGTATGCAATTCTCGATAGCGTGAGTTGTTCGGGGGCGTATGAGTTTCTGATACGCCCCGGTGAAACCACCATTGCAGACGTTCGAGCGGTTATCTTTTTACGGTCGGGAAATCTCGTTCAGGCCGGTTCAACGAATCGAGAAAGCCTGAAAACGATTGGAATGGCGCCGCTGACAAGCATGTTCTGGTTTGGCGAAAACTCGGAGCGGAAACCAGACGATTATCGGTCGGAAGTTCATGATAGCGATGGTCTCTTGATGCGCCTTGAGAATGATGCGCTCCTGTGGCGGCCACTCTGCAATCCAACTTCCATTCAGCATCAAATTTTTCCAGCGACAAATATTCATGGTTTCGGACTGCTGCAGCGGGATCGCGCTTTTGCCAACTATCAGGACACTTTTAATTCATACCAGAGGACTCCCAGTGTCTGGATTGAACCGCGCGGAAAGTGGGGTGAGGGCGAGGTTCATTTGGTCGAGCTTCCCACGCATTTCGAAGGATTGGATAACGTTGTCAGTTTCTGGAATCCCAAAGTCCCACCTCAACCGCAACAAGCATTCGCCTTTGCGTATACGTTACACTGGGGGATGCAGCCGGATGGGAATTTCTCCACGAACCGCGTCCTGCAGACCCGCATTGGCGCGGACCCGCGAGATGCTTCGAAGCGTCAATTCGTCATCGATTTTACGGCGAATGAAAGCGGTCCGCCGGCGAGCACGCCACCGCAGGCAATGGTACACTGTGGTGATAACGCCGTAATTTCGGATACGCAGGTTTTCCGAAATGGCATAAGCGAAAGCTGGCGGGTGGTTTTCAGCTTAAAACCTAAAGCCGAGAATAAGGATTCCGTGGATATTCAGTGTGCGGTGAAACGAGGAACCGAAACGTTAAGCGAAACCTGGATATACCATTGGAATCCACCATCGACCCAACTGAAGTCAGAATAATTCCTGAAAGAATCCGCTCGTCTCCTTCCCCGAACTGGGACGACGTTCGCTCACGGATTGAAAACTATCT
>JAQGOX010000652.1 GCA_028293365.1 Verrucomicrobiales bacterium
AGCTGGCGAATGGTGGGTGTTGGCAGACCGGACACAATCCCCTTCCGGTACCGGCTACGCCCTTGAAAACCGAATCGTCAGCGCCCGTGTCCTTCCTGACTAATACAAGGACGCACAAATCCAACGCCTGGCTCCTTTTTTTGCGACCCAACGAGAGACACTGCGCAATCTCGCACCCAATTCCGCCGAAAATCCGCACATCGTGCTGCTCACTCCGGGGCCGCATAACGAGACCTATTTCGAACATGCCTACCTCGCTCGATACCTCGGATTAACGCTCGTGGAAGGCGGAGATCTGACCGTTCGCGATAACCGCGTTTACCTCAAAACTTTGGAAGGCCTCCAAAAAGTCGACGTCATTTTGCGCAGGGTCGATGACGCATTCTGTGACCCGCTGGAATTTCGCAGTGATTCGTTTCTCGGAGTGGCGGGCCTCGTCCAGGCTGCACGCTCTGGAAACGTTACAATCGCCAACGCTCTCGGTTCGACCCTTGTCGAGAGCCCCGCATTCCTGGCGTTTTTACCGAGCCTCTGCAAACTATTACTGGGCGAGGAATTGCTGATTCCCAGCGTGGCCACCTGGTGGTGTGGCCAGGCTAAAGAACAACGATTCGTCCTCGAACATCTCGACCAAATCGTCGTGAAGCCTGCTTTTGGCGCAGTTTCGCAGTTTCCGTTCTTTGGCCGCCAGTTGGGCCAGGCCGGACGGGAAAAGCTCGCCTCGGAGATTAGTCGCCAACCATTTGCCTTCGTCGGACAGGAACAGGTTTCATTCTCGACAGCCCCTTCATGGGTCAATGATCGATTGGAGCCTAGGGGTATCGTCGTGCGGTGTTATGCGACCGCCTCGATTGACGGCTACTCGATCATGCCGGGCGGACTCACACGCATTTCCGCACAACCCGGTGACCCGGTGCTTTCCATGCAAAGTGGCGGCGGCAGCAAGGACACCTGGATTCTTTCGGACACTCCGGTTGCCCCCGTCACTCTGCTAACACCCTCCGGACAACCGACCGCCGCAATTCGTATCTCCACCGAGCTTCCAAGCCGCGTCGCCGACAATCTGTACTGGCTCGGCCGCTACAGCGAAAGGCTCGAAGCCACCCTTCGTCTCCTCCGTTGCGTCCTCGGTCGAATGTCCGACGAAAGCTCCTCCGAAGCCGCGTCGGAACTTGCCGCGCTCGCCCAGATGTTTGTAACTACCGAGCGCTTGTCGAAACGACTCGCCGGACGAGTCCCTGCACGCGAGCTCGAACACGAAATTCTACAGCTCGTTTACAGTTCCCATCGACCAGGCAGCGTTAGGGAACTCGTGCTTCGCTTGCGTCAGATTGCCTCGATGGTTCGCGACCGTCTTTCCGCGGATACCTGGCGAATCTTAAACCAGCTTCAGCTTGATTCGAAAAGTCGCGCCGGCCGGCTGCCCCTGGCAAACGCTCTGACTGTTTGCAATACCCTCATCATGGATCTCGCCGCTTTCAGCGGAATGGAAATGGAAAACATGACTCGTGGTCACGGCTGGCGCTTTCTTGACCTGGGCCGCCGCCTCGAACGAGCCTATAATCTCGTCGATACGATTCGCGCTGCTCTTTCCTCCTCCTCAAGTGCCAACACTTTGAGTTCACTGTTGGAGTTTGCTGACAGCACCATCACTTATCGCCGTCGTTATTTCTCCGAACCCCGGCTCGATTCCGTTCTGGAGCTATTACTCATGGATCGAGGTAATCCCCGGTCGTTCGCCTATCAACTCATGGCCTTGCGCGACCACGCTCGCGATTTGCCCGCGGCTCAAATTTGTATTTCACCCGATAGGTTCGTTCATAGGCTCAATTCGCTTACCACCAAAACAAATGGCATTCGGCCCGACAACATCGAGCCAGACGCGACCGCTCAATTCGAGAAGTTCCTGTTTGAGATCGCCGCTGAATTGACCGGACTTTCAGATGACATCACCGACCAATATTTCTGCCATACAGTTTCCCACAAAGTTGAGGCACGCCCATGATGTACCAACTTTCTCATACGACGATTTACGACTACCGCGAGCCGGTTTCCTTGTCACACCACGTCCTCCGGCTTCGCCCTCGGGAAATCCGGGGACAAAGCTGCATTAATTATCAGCTCACAGTTGACCCCGCCCCGAAAACCAACGAATTGCACAGCGATTATTTCGGCAATGCCGTCGCTTTTGTCGCGATCGAACAGCCTCACACCCGCCTCGTTATTCGATCACTCAGCAAAGTGCGCAAGTTCAACGTGGCGCTTCCCGATCCAGCGGAAACTCCTTCCTGGGAACAGGTCCGCGAACTCAGTCGTGGCTGCCAGATCGGCTCCGCACTCGAAGCCAGTGAGTTTCTTTTTGATTCCCCGCTCGTCAAAGCATCCGATGACTTCGGTCGATATGCAGCTCTCTCTTTTGAAAAAGGCCGTCCGATTCTCGACGCCGTGTTGCATTTAACGAAACGAATCCACGATGATTTTACGTTCGATCCAAAAGCGACTACGATTGCGACACCCGTGGATGAAGTTTTTAAAAACAAACGCGGAGTTTGCCAGGATTTCGCCCAACTGCAAATCGCCTGCCTGCGTTCACTCGGCCTTCCCGCGCGATATGTAAGTGGTTATCTCGAGACTATGCCCGCCCCTGGAAAGGAGAAACTGGTGGGTGCGGACGCCTCTCACGCCTGGGTCTCGTTCTATTGCCACGGCCTCGGTTGGATCGATGTGGATCCAACCAACAATGTAGCCGTTGCCGAACAGCATGTCACCCTCGGTTGGGGACGGGACTACAGCGACGTAAGCCCGGTGCGCGGCGTCATTTTAGGTAGTGGGCATCACACGGTTAAAGTCGCGGTGGACGTGCAACCTTTAACGGTGCCTCCCGATACAGATCAGACTGTATGAAGGCTTTCCAATGCGATCACTGCGGCAATCTGTTGTTTTTCGAAAACGTCGCCTGTCTCGGTTGCAACCATACGCTCGGCTTTCTTCCGGAAGTCATCGATCTCTGCGCTCTGGAACCAGCCAGGGAAAAACTGTGGAAAGCTTTGGCCCCCTCAGCAGGCTCGCACCTCTGGCGCCAATGCCGAAATGCCACCGATTACCAAATTTGCAATTGGATGGTTGCGGAAGAGGACGACAATCCGCTCTGCCGTTCCTGTCGTCTGAACCTGCTGGTTCCAGACCTCACCATTCAAGGCAATTTGGAACGATGGCAAAAACTCGAAGTGGCAAAACGAAGGGTAATGTACTCTTTATTGCGCTTAAGCCTGCCGACGGAAGAGGAAAATGGCCGGTCGCCATTGCGCTTCCAGTTCCTGGCGGACGCCCCGGGTGCGCCCGCTGTAATCACTGGCCACGCCCAGGGAATTATCACCGTCAATATTGCCGAAGCCGACGATGCGGAACGCGAGCGGCGCAGGGTTGACTTGCACGAACCTTTTCGCACTCTTCTAGGCCATTTTCGCCACGAAATCGCCCATTATTACTGGGATCGGCTCGTTGCGGGAGGACCGCACCTGCAACGCTTCCGGGAATTGTTCGGCGATGAACGCAAAGACTATTCCGGTTCCTTGAAGCTACATTATCAAAACGGTCCACCGCAGGATTGGCAGAACAGCTTCGTGACCGCTTATGCAAGCTCCCACGCCTGGGAAGACTGGGCCGAGACCTGGGCACACTATCTCCATATCATCGATACCCTCGAAACTGCCGCCAGTTTCGGACTCTCCCTCCGGCCTCGTCATCCTCAAGCAGCTAGCATGCGCGCCGAGCCCAAAAAAGTGGCCGATGATTTTTCGGATTTCGAAGAAATCCTGCACCATTGGATTCCCCTCACGCATGCATTGAATGAACTTAACCGTGGAATGGGATTGCACGATCTTTATCCCTTCGTACTGTCGGAACCCAGCTTCGGAAAATTGAGGTTCATTCATACACTCTTGCGGATGGAGCATTAGCAGCTGGATCTGACGTCACTCAGAAACCGGAATACCCTATCCCAGCAAATCTGTAATGTCCCGGTATCCGCTCAAAATCCGAACTATCTCAAGCGGGCGCGTCTCTGGATCATAGATGAGAAGGTAGGAATACACGGGCCAAAAACGGATCGGTATTGAGGTTAGGTCGCGACGAGTATGGCCAAGTTCCGGATTCTCAACCAACATCGCAATAGCTTGCTCAATCTCTCGCTCCACACGGTCCGCTGCGTCCAGATCACCCTGCGCGATGAACTCCCAAATTCCCAGCAGATCCCGGCGGGCTTCCTGTGAATAGAAAAAATCAGCCATCTATTTTGGCTCGTCGTTCTCGGCTCCGCTCGCGGATTTCGGCATGAACATCGTCTCCTGGAACCTTTTCTCCGCGTTTTATTTGCTCCAATCCCAATTCAATTTCACCGTTCAGCCGTTTCCGGAAAGCATCACGACTCTCTCGACGCTCCAGCCATTCTAGAAGCGCTTCCGCTTGATTTTCATCCAGGCGTTTGACCTTTTCAATCGCCAACTCGATGCAGCTCATACAAAGAGTTTATCGAAAAAGATCGCTATTGCAATCGTATGGTTGATTCCTGAAAGGGCGTCTGGACTCACAGACGAATCTTTTAAGCATCGCTTGGTTTGACACCCGAATTTGCCTCGTTATATTGCCTCCCCTTTATGAACCGGACACCTCACGTGGCTATCGTCGGCGCAACGGGCGCGGTCGGCATCGAAATGCTTGAGACGCTCGAAAAGCGCAAATTCCCTGTTGGAAAACTCACATTACTCGC
>JAQGOX010000663.1 GCA_028293365.1 Verrucomicrobiales bacterium
TCTCGAAACTTTTCCGCACAACAAACTTCCCACCGACTGGCGGATTGAACCACCACCACCGTCCACGCAGCGAATCGGTGACGCCTGGGTCAAGTCCGCACGGTCGGTCATGCTTGCGTTGCCGAGCATTCTCGTTGGGAGAAACGCAGGCACGAACTATTTAATCAACCCCGCGCATTCTGATTTCAAAAAGATTACGATCGGCAACCCCGAACCATTTGCATTCGATTCACGTCTCACCAAGTGATGCCTTGGGGACCGCTTTCGTTCCGGTACCTTGCACAAGAATTTGGAGTGGTGGGAGAATCGGGGCAATCCGATGAATCGGACTGATTTGGAACCGGGTCCGGTCATAGAGCGGATCAAGCGGGGGTGACTACGGCTTCACATCAGCAGGGCTTAACGCCGGGCGATGGCGGGCGAGATGGGCTTTGAAATCGCCGAGGCTGGGCCAGTAGAGGCGTTGGTTCAGGTCCACTTCGCTGACGACAACGCTTCCCCAGGTTTCGGCGCGCGCGAGGGTTTCGCCATCCTGGTCCCAAATGGCGCTGAGCATCCAATGGTGCGATGGATCTTCATAGGTACTGCTGACCAAATAGACGTGATTCTCACAGGCACGTGCCGAGGCGAGGGTTGGGTTGCATCCCCAAACTGGCCAGGCGATGACTTCCGCTCCCCGATTGCTCAATTGCCGTGCGACCTCCGGAAAGAAGCCATCGTAGCAAACCATCATGCCGAGTTTCCCAAAACGGGTATCGAATACCGGATATTCGTCTCCGGGGGCGATGCCTGCGGCGATTTCTTCGCGGGGCAAACAGACTTTGCGATATTTGCCTGCGACTTTACCGTCGGGGCCGAGCAGGACGGCGACATTGTGAATGAGATGCCGATCGCGTTCGACCAGTCCCGCCACGATATAAAGGTCGTGCTTTCGGGCGAGTTCACCAAAATATTCGGTGGAAGGGCCGGGAATCGGTTCCGCGCACTCGGCGAAACTTAAGCCGGTGCTAAAATAAGTGAGTGTCTCTGGAAGGACGACAAGATCGGCGTGCTTGCGCGCTGCTTCCTCAATGTATGGAGCAAACGCCTCGCGTTTGTCCTTCGGCGTTTTCCCTGCGCTGGGGCGGAAATGAACGGAGGCAAGCCGGGCTTTGCGCGGGGCAGGAGAGGGAACTTCGACTAGTGAAATATCACTCCACTGAATCCTTCCGCGTGGCGCCCATTGCAGGTGCAGCTCGACGACCGCATGTGTGGCCTCAGCCGGAGCTCGGTAAAGGTCGGAAACCTCTGTCCAGCCATCGGAATCGGTCGCTTTGTCCATGGGATGTTCAGCTTCAGCTACAGGAGACATGCCCTGGAGCACATTTGTGACGTAGCGAATGGAAGAGGGACTTTGAGAAAGCTCGGGCTTCGTTATTTTTTGCGCTTTTACCGGTGGGGGTTCGTCCAGCATTACTTTTGCGCCTGAATCGTTATGCCAGAGCAAACGGACCAACGCACTGCGACGCGGAGAGCTGACCTGGTCGGTCTTTCGGAAAGCCGCGAAGCGGTAGAAGTGGCCGCCCTGGACGGAAAATGTTTTTGTCCAAGCTCCATCAAGTCCGTCGCGATCATCGTGTCGAATGATCAATGCCCCCCTGCCTCCACGCCCTCCATCTGGCTCGAACTGGAATTCCGGTTTTATCTCCGCGCGTGGGGAAGCGGTTTGCCAGCCGTCTTTCATCTAATCGCCGAGGCAAGAGGCAATAGTCATAAACAGAATGGTGAGCCGCGAGAGTATTCGTTGCGTGTTCATAAAATGAGGCGATTGCTACGTTAGAATGATGCGCCTTAAACAGTGGAATGGCAACGGAACTTCATGTGATTGCGTACCGCATATTTGTTAACGAGAATTAACTGAGAGAGTAGAGTCCGCCCGGTTGTGGGGGGGGGCCGGTTCGGAGATTTTACAGAAAGGAAGCAAAGTCAACAAAGCAGGAGGAACACGTTTCGTTGTTTCGTTCAAAGGAATTAAAGAGGAGATTGAGGCTGCCCCATCAGTCTGAGACGAGGTTATAGTTCCATTGTCATAAACAGGCTGTTTGGATCTTCGCGGTAGTCAGCGAACGGTGCGCATTGTTTGAAGCCGTGTTTTTGGTAAAGCGCATGAGCTGGAGCGAAGTAGGGCATTGCTCCTGTTTCCAAACTCAGTCTTCGGTAGCTGCGACGTTTCGCCTCCGAAATGATGTGCCGAAGCATGAAACTGCCGACGCCTTTCCTCAGGTGGCGAGTGGCCGTGCGCATGGACTTAATTTCTCCGTGTGCGGGATCGAGTTCCTTTAAAGCACCACAACCGACCAGTTCGCGGTTCTGCCAGGCGCTCCAGAATGTAATATTCGGATTGCGCAATCCCTGGAGATTCAGGGCGTGCCTGCTTTCCGGAGGGGAAACCGCAGCCATGCATCGAAGGTGTTCGCCCAAAAGTTCAGCGATTTCAGGACCGCTCAGGTCGTCGATTTTGATCTCGAATAACGTGCTCATTTTCGGGATGGTGTTTCGATCACCGTAGCCGCGCTCCGCTAAAATGAGAATTGCTGATTGTTGCGAGCGATTGATTGATTGGGGTGTTTTTGGGATGCGGAATTCTCGGAGGATATGAGTATCCTTTCGTCTACAGGGCTTAAGGACGGGGGTTAAGGTGCGGCGTATTCGGCAGGGCGCCTGGTAAGTGAA